>NZ_BPRD01000306.1 GCF_022179745.1 Methylorubrum podarium | reverse complement strand
CAGCGCCCGGCCGAAGCCGATGAGGTAGTGGGCGTCCTGCACGATGTAGCGGCGGAAGCGTTCCGGACTCAGGGAGCCGTCCGCCAGTTCGGCGTTGAACGGCATCGTCCGGATGGTCTCGTAGGCCGCGCGGTTGCGCTGCCACGCCTCCTGCGAGAAGCGCCCGGCGGAGACGGTATCGGCCAATATTGAACTCCGTCGTTCCGGGAAAGGATCAGCCCTGCCGCTGCGCCTGGGTCACCGCCACGTGGATCAGCTCGGCGAGCGTGCGCACCCGCAGCTTCTGGCGCATCTGCGAGCAGGCGTTGGTGACTGTCTTGTAGCTGACCGAGAGGTCGGCGGCGATGGCGCCGTAGGACTTGCCCTGCGCGAGGCGGGCGAGGATCTGCTGCTCGCGCGGCGTCAGCTGGGTCTCCGGGGTGCGGCGCGGGTCGGCGCGCAGCATGGCGACCTCGGTGGCGAGCCGCCGGTCGAGATAGACCTCGCCCGCGCGCACCCGCTCGAACGCCTGGAACAGCTCGTTCGAGGCGTGGTCCTTGAGCACGTAGCCGAGGGCGCCCGCCTCCAGCGCCCGCGAGACGATGACCGGATCGTTGTGCATCGAGAAGACGAGGACGCGGGTCTCGGGCTCGACGGCGCGCATGCGCCGGATCAGGGCGAGGCCGGCGAGCCCGCTGCCCTGGAAGGTCAGGTCGCAGATCACCACCGGCGGGCGCAGGCGGTGGAAGGCGCGGTAGCCGGAGACGACGCCGGTCGCCTCCACCACGGTCTCGATCCCGGCATCCTCCAGCACGCGGCGACAGCCCTGCAGGACGATGGGGTGATCGTCGATGACCAGGACGGGGACGGGGCCGCCCTTGCCCGACGCCGCTTTCATCACGGGACTGCTGACCGGCGCGTTCATCTTACACGCATCACTTGAGTTGCGGCGCGGCGGGCGGAGGCGGAACCTCGCTGCCGTCGCGCTCGGGTTCGATCGGAAGGGTGATCCGGACAACGGTTCCGGAGGTGTCGTTGTCAAGGGACGACGCGGCGAGGCCGAGATGGCCGCCGAGCGCCTCGACCCGCTCGCGCATCCCCGACAGGCCGAGGCCGACGCGGTGGCCCGGTGCGATGCCGGTGCCGTCGTCCTCGACGCTCAGCCGCAGGGTCGTCACGCCGGCCGCGTCGGTCTCCTCGGCCACGCGGGCCCGGACGTGGCGGGCGCCGCCGTGGCGCACGGCGTTGGTGCTGCTCTCCTGGATGCAGCGGAAGACGGTGAGATCGACGATGTCGCCGTAGCCGCGGGCCAGCCCCTCGAACGCGCCCTCGAAGACGGTCTCGGGATGACGCCGCTGGAAATCGCGCAGGAGCAGGCTGAGGCAGTCGGCGAGCGGCACCTCGCCGAGCCCGTGCGGACGCAGGCGGTTGAGGAGGTCGCGGTTGAGGACCTGCACTTGGCCGACGATGCTGCCGATGTCGCCGGCCCGCGCGGCGAGCCGGCCGCGGTCGATCTCGCCGGGGCTGGCGGCGAGCCGCGCCACGGAGGCCGCGTTCGCCTCCAGTGCGAACAGGCAAGGGCCGAACTCGTCGTGCAGTTCGAGGGCGATGCGGGCGCGCTCGTCGTCCTGGGCCGTCAGGAGCTGGCGGTTGAGGCGGCCGTTGGCGGCCCGCGCCTCGGCGAGGGCCCCAGCCACGCGGTTGAAGCGCTCGGCGATCACCGACAGCTCGCGGGAGGCGGGGGGATCGAGATGAGCGGTGTAGTCGTGCCGCTCCAGCCGCGTCAGCCCCTCGGCGAGGCGGCCGAGCGGCCGCAGGATGCGCCCGAGCGCGAGGTAGAGCGCGGCCAGGACCGCGAGGTTCAGGATCAGGCTGGCCAGCGACAGCGAGCGGGCATAGCCCCAGACCTCCTCGATCTCGTCGAGGGGCTGGGTCGTGATTGCGGCGGTGCCGATCCGCTCGCCCCGCACGAGGATGGGCAGATCGTGCTGACGCGGCTCGGGGGCGATCAGCCGGACGAACCAGCGCGGCGCCCTGCGCTGTTCGCGCCCCTGCTCGGAGGGGCCGAAGCCGACGCGCCGCCCGTCCGCGTCGAGGATGGCCACGCGCACGTGGCGCAGGGCCTGGAAGCGCAGGTCGAGGGTGTGGAGCACGCTCTCCGGGCTCGGGCTGCGCAGGGAGCGGATGGTGTCGGCCACCAACGGCTCGACGGTCGCGAGGCTGGCCGCCATCTCGACCTGCACGGCTTGGCGCGCGGTCAGCACGATCACGCCGCAGGAAACCAGGGCGGCGAAGAGGTCGATGGCGAGAACGACCAGGATCAGGCGGGTGCGGGTCGACCAGCCGGCCCAGAACGGCACGGCCGCGCCGCTGGCCCGATCCTGCGCCTCGTCGGAGTTGGGATCGGCCGTCGGGTGCGCCGTCATCGGCGACAGATCGGGTTGCGTCGCGGCGGGTATCGGCACGGGCCCTCGCGGTCGGTCAGACCACCGTCCGCCGAGGGCGCCGCGGACCCGTCAGGCCCGGGACAATTCGGCAAGCCGACATCGGATAAAAGTCTCAGATCTCTACTCTTTCGGCACGGACGGCACCGTGGCCGATCCCCGGACGAATGTCCATGCCGGGTCCAGGCCGCAGCGTCGCACGGCCCACTGATGTTTCTCTTATGATCGGTGGCCTCCGATCTCCGGCCGCGGAAAACTGCGCGCGGCGCCGGCCCGGCTACACGCTCCGTTAAACCGCCTTCGTTAAGGTCGTTCGCGAGAACAGATCGGGGCGAGACTTGTCCGCGGCAGGCGCCTTCCGGTCAGGTTCGGCCGCCCCGCAGATTCCGCTAGAATCATGTGGATGGACGGCGCCCGAATTCTGTTCAGGCCCCGCCGGACATCTTGCCGCCGCATTGCCGAGGCCGTGTTGTTGCAGGGGTACAACGTGCAAGAGGCCGACCGCATGTCGGTGGCGATTCATCCGTCCGAAACCCGCCCGTCCGAGGCGAGGGCTCAGGCCCGCTTCCGGCTGCCCGTCGTCGCGGGCGTCGCGGGCGGGGGCGTCGCCCTTCTCGCCTTCGCCGTCGGGGCGTTCTCGTTCTTCTCCGATCTCGCCGATCCCCGGACCCGACCGGCCCGGATCGCACCCGTCGCCTCGCAATGGCCCGATCTGAAGGACGGCGTCCCGGCGCTGGCCTTGGCCACGGCCGGAGCGCTGCCGGAGCCGCGCCGGGCGAGCCTCCCGGCCGTCCCGACCGCCGAACCCGCGCCGCCGGCTCCGTCCCCGGCACCGGTCGCGGTCAAGGAACCGGTCGCAGCGCCGGTGCAGGTCGCGGCGTCGCCGCCGCCCCCCGCCCGCTCGCCCCTGCCGATCGAGCCCGCCCCCACGGTTCCGCCCGCGTCCCGCACGGCGGCGGCCGTCGCTCCCGCCAAAGTCACGGTTCCGCTGCCGCCGAGCCGCAGCGAGACGGTCCGGGCCAAGACGGAGCAGCCGGCCCGATTCGTGTCGCTGCCTGCGACGGCGAAGCCCGAAGCCAAGGTCGAGACCAAGGCCGACGCGAAGGCCAAGACCGAGAAGGACAAGACCGAGAAGGCCGAGATCGTGAAATCCGATCCCGCCCGCAAGGCCGCGTCCGCGGGCCGGCTGCGGGCGGCGGACGCGGCCTTGCGGGCGG
>NZ_BPRD01000305.1 GCF_022179745.1 Methylorubrum podarium | reverse complement strand
GCGCTCCCGCGGGAGCGCCCCTTTTTCGTTGGGGTCGTCTTCGGTGGGGTCGTGCCGGCCGGCGACGAAGCGGGAGCGTCGCCGGCCGGGGTCGTGAACGGACTCAGCCGGTCAGGTCGCGCCCGCCCGCGCTCACCGCCTTGACGGCGCAGTGGCCGGTGGCGCCGCGCACGGCCAGCCCGACGCCCACCACCAGGGCGGCGAGGCTCAGGAGCTTGTTCGGCCGGGGCTGCGCCGCCGCGGCGGCGATGCCGAGGCCCAGCGCGACGGAGACCGCGCGCTCGGTCATGCTCAGGTTCGGCTCGCCCGAAAAGATGTCTTCGATCATCTCGTTCACGGAAATACGCTCCTTCTCGACGCCCCTCGTCGGCGTCCTTGCGTGGTCGCGGGGCGAACGCGGGGCGGCCGGCGCCGTTCCGTGAAAAGGCGGCTACGCGCCGCCGGCCTGCTGCGTGAGCAGGGCGTCGTCGATCTCCCGCGCCCGCACGGCGGCGGGGCGGGCGAGATGGCGCCCGGCATAGGTCTCGAAGGCCGGGCGCTTCGGGATCGTGCCGAACTGCATGCCCCAGCCGAGATGGGCGGCGAGGTAGAGGTCGGCGGCGCTGAAACGGCCGCCCGCCACGTATTCCGCGCCGGCGACGGCGCCCTCCAGCGTGTCGAGCACCGCTTCCAGGCTGCCGTAGCCGACCATGCCCCGCATGCGCGGCTCGTCGGGCACGGTGACGCCGAGCACCTTGTTGGTCACCGCCGCCTCGACCGGGCCGGCGCAGAAGAACAGCCAGCGGTAATAGGGGCCGCGGGCCGCCGCGGCGGGCTCCGGCGCCAGCCCGGCCTCCGGAAACCGGTCGGCGAGATAGGCCAGGATCGCCGCGACCTCGGTGACGGTCGTGGCGCCGTGGCACAGAGCCGGCACCTTCCCCATCGGGTTGACCGCCCGGTAGGCCTCCCCCTTCATCGTGTCGCCGTAGCCGAGCAGCTCCGTCCGGTAGGGCACGCCGACCTCCTCCAGCATCCAGCGCACGATCCGGCCGCGGGACATCGGGTGGGTGTAGAAGACGAGGTCGTCGGTCATGAATCTGCCTCCGGGTCCGACTCGGGCCGCGAGCGGCGCGAATCGGCCTGGAGATCTACGGGAAGGACGACGGACGAGGAAGGCTCGGCGCCTCCGCCTCAGAACCGGGCGATCGGCCGGAAGCGCACGGTCCGCGGTTACACCGGGCACGATGGTGTTGTGCGCGGAGACGATGTCGCGCCGGCCGAACAGGTTCGCCGAACGTGCGGTGAGGGGAAAGTGCGTACGGTGCCGACCCTGGGGGAGCTGAGTCGCGATGACGTGGGAGGTCCTTTTCGACGACGCGTTCGCGGAGGAGTTCCGGCGGCTCGATGAACCGGTGCGGGACGCCATTCTCACCTACGCGGCCGTTCTGAAGCAGGTCGGCCCACAACTCGGCCGGCCCTACGCCGACACACTCAACGGCTCCCGCCACCGCAACATGAAGGAACTGCGACCCACCGTGAACAAGGTCGAATGGCGCGTCGCCTTCGCCTTTGATCCGGTCCGCCGCGCCATCCTGCTGGCCGCTGCCGTCAAGGGCGGTCGCAAGGACAGACTCGTCTATGGACGCCTGATCGACTTGGCAGACGAACGCTTCGATGCCTATCTCAACCGCGCGACGCCGTCAGGGAGGTGAAGCATGCCTGTGCCGCTCGACGACTTGCTACAGGAGATTGCGCCCGAGCGCCGGGCGGACATCGAGCGGAACGCGGCCGCGCTGGTTGCCGATTTTCGCCGCCGGCAGTCGGAGCCGGCCGCGTCGCTTCCGCCGAATGACCCCGCGGTCGGCGTCAAGGCGGCGACTGGGCAGCGTTGCCCCCAATCGGGGGTTTGGAGGGTCGAGAACGGGGCCTGCGCCACGCTGCCGATCGCGATCGGGACCACGATGCCGCCCCATGAGAAGCGGGCGGTCACATGGATTCTCATCCAGGCGGCGTGAGCACCGTTGGAAGGACATCTGAATTGAAAAAGGGCGGCCTCTCAGCCGCCCTTTCCGTGTCATGTCAGAGGCTTACTCGCCCGACGATTCCCGGCGGCGCTCGCCGCGGTCGCGGCGGGGGCCGCGGTCGCCGCGATCACCCCGGTCGCTGCGCTCCTCGCGCTCCGGCTCGCCGCGCTCCGCGCGCTCGGCCTTGAGCTTGTCGGTGATGTCCTCGCCGGTCTCCTGATCGACGACCTTCATCGACAGGCGGATCTTGCCGCGCTCGTCGGCGCCCAGGAACTTCACCTTGACCTTCTGGCCTTCCTTGACGACGTCGCCGACCTTGGCGACGCGCTGCGGGGCCAGCTCCGAGATGTGGACGAGGCCGTCCTTGGCGCCGAAGAAGTTCACGAAGGCGCCGAACTCCATGATCTTGACGATCGTGCCGTCGTAGATCGTGCCCGCCTCCGGCTCGGCGACGATGGAGCGGATCCAGTTATAGGCCGCCTTGATCGCCTTGCCGTCGGAGGAGGCGATCTTCACGACGCCGGTATCCTCGATGTTGATCTTGGCGCCGGTCTTTTCCACGATCTCGCGGATGATCTTGCCGCCGGTGCCGATCACGTCGCGGATCTTGTCGGTGGGGATCTGCATCGTCTCGATGCGCGGCGCGTACTCGCCGAGCTCCGGACGGGCCGCGGTGAGCGCCTGGGCCATCTCGCCGAGGATGTGGGCGCGGCCGTCCTTCGCCTGGGCGAGGGCGACCTTCATGATCTCCTCGGTGATGCCGGCGATCTTGATGTCCATCTGGAGCGAGGTGATGCCCTCGTCCGTGCCGGCCACCTTGAAGTCCATGTCGCCGAGATGGTCCTCGTCGCCGAGGATGTCGGAGAGCACCGCGAAGCGCTCGCCTTCCAGGATCAGGCCCATGGCGATGCCGGCCACCGGACGGCGCAGGGGCACGCCCGCATCCATCAGCGACAGCGAGCCGCCGCAGACCGAGGCCATCGAGGAGGAGCCGTTCGACTCGGTGATCTCGGAGACCACGCGGATCGTGTAGGGGAACTCGTGGGCCGGCGGCAGGACGGGCCGGATCGCGCGCCAGGCGAGCTTGCCGTGGCCGATCTCGCGGCGGCCGGGCGAACCCATGCGGCCGGTCTCGCCGACGGAGTAGGGAGGGAAGTTGTAGTGGAGCAGGAAGCGCTCCTTGTACGTCCCTTCGAGCGCGTCGATGAACTGCTCGTCCTCGCCGGTGCCGAGCGTGGCCACCACCAGCGCCTGGGTCTCGCCGCGGGTGAACATCGCCGAGCCGTGGGCGCGGGGCAGGACGCCGACCTCCGAGACGATCGGGCGGACGGTCTTCACGTCGCGGCCGTCGATGCGGGAG
The DNA here is from genome assembly GCF_022179745.1 of Methylorubrum podarium. Taxonomy (GTDB): domain Bacteria; phylum Pseudomonadota; class Alphaproteobacteria; order Rhizobiales; family Beijerinckiaceae; genus Methylobacterium; species Methylobacterium podarium. The sequence goes on along the minus strand of NZ_BPRD01000305.1, from coordinate 8,427 downwards.
CCGGTGTCGAGGATGTTCCAGCGGACCACCTTCGACTGGGCCTCCTTGAAGGCGGCCTTGACCTTCTCAGGCGAGAACTTCTGCTCGCCCTCGGCCGGGCAGAGGGCGGCGACCACCTTCGCCTTCACGGCGTCGACGGCGGCGTAGCGCTCCTGCTTGACGGTCTTCTTGTAGGCGTCGCGCAGCTCCGCCTCGCAGATGCCGAGGACGGCGGTCTCGACGTCGGCGTTCTCCGGGGGCGAGAAGTCGCGCGGCTCCTTGGCGGCCTTCTCGGCCAGGCGGATGATCGCCTCGATCACCGGCTGGAAGTGCTTGTGGCCGAACATCACGGCCCCGAGCATCACGTCCTCGGAGAGTTCCTTGGCCTCGGACTCGACCATCAGCACCGCGTCCTGGGTGCCGGCGACGACGAGGTCGAGGGTCGATTCGGCGATCTCCGTCACCAGCGGGTTCAGCTTGTAGCCGCCGTTGAGGTAGCCGACGCGGGCCGCGCCGATCGGGCCCATGAAGGGCACGCCGGACAGCGTCAGCGCGGCGGAGGCCGCCACCATCGAGACGATGTCGGGATCGTTCTCGAGATCGTGGGAGAGGACGGTGACGACGACCTGGGTGTCGTTGCGCCAGCCCTCGACGAAGAGCGGGCGGATCGGCCGGTCGATCAGGCGGGAGACCAGCGTCTCCTTCTCGCTGGGACGGCCCTCGCGCTTGAAGTAGCCGCCGGGGATGCGGCCGGCGGCGTAGGCGCGCTCCTGGTAGTTCACGGTCAGCGGCATGAAGTCGATGCCGGCCTTGGGCTCCTTGGCCGCGACCACGGTGGCCAGCACGGTGGTCTCGCCGTAGGTGGCGACCACGGCGCCGTCGGCCTGGCGCGCCGTCTTGCCGGTTTCGAGGACGAGCTTGCGGTCGCCCCAGATCAGCTCTTCACGTTGTACGTCGAACATCGGTCTCTTGCCTTCAAACATGCGGTCGGGCGAACCCGGCGCCGCCAGAGGCAAGACGGCGAGACGCTGCTCTTCGAGAAGAGCGTCTCGCGATCCTGCCCTGGCGCCCTTTGCCTTCAAGCCGCCCGGGGGTGGACCGGCCGGGCCCCATGCCCGAACGGTCCGTCTTTCGTTGCCCGCGCTCCCTCGACGTCGAACCGGCGTCCACGTCGACCGAGAGCGCTTGTGAAAACGCGGTCCCGGGGGACCGCGCGATGTGCCTTAGCGGCGGATGCCGAGGCGCTCGATGAGGGAGCGGTAGCGCCCCTCTTCCTTGCGCTTCAGGTAGTCGAGCAGCGAGCGGCGCTGCGAGACCAGCTTCAGGAGGCCGCGGCGGGAGTGGTTGTCCTTGCCGTGGGTCTTGAAGTGGGCGGTCAGGTTGCTGATCCGCTCGGTAAGGATGGCGATCTGGACCTCCGGCGAGCCGGTGTCCTTGTTGCCCTGGGCGTATTCCTTGATGAGCGCGGTCTTGCGCTCTGCCGTGATCGACATCGCAGTCCTTTCGGAGGGAAGTTTGGGTCGGAAGGCGCCGCCCATGAAAGGGAAGGGCACCTTTGAAAAACCTGCGGTCGGGCCGGTGCCGGGATGTCGTCCAGCACGGTCAGCCGCAAGCGGCACAAGCCCCGCCCGTCGGCCGGGTCGAGGCGGCGCGGACCATACACGAAACCGTGGGAAGTGCCAGTGCCGCCGCCCGCTCGGTCGACTTCCGCTTCATACTGCCTCACGACCGGCGCGGATTTCGCGTCACCGGCCGTGATCCGCTCCAGGCCCGCGAGACCCCATGCCGCTCTTTGCCCCCGGTGCCCGCAAGCCCATCGCCGCCCTCCTCGCCGACGAGTCCGGCACCGGCGGCCCGTCGCTGGCGAAAAACCTCTCCGCCTTCAGCCTCGTCTGCATCGGCGTCGGGGCAACGGTCGGGGCGGGGATCTTCGTGCTCACCGGCACGGCGGCGGCCAACTTCGCCGGGCCGGGCCTGATGCTGTCCTTCGTGCTCGGCGCGGTCGCGAGCGGGCTGGTGGCGCTCTGCTACGCGGAACTCGCCGCGATGATCCCCGTGGCCGGCTCGACCTATTCCTACACCTACGCGACGCTCGGGGCGCTGCCCGCCTGGATCATCGGCTGGGACCTCGTGCTCGAATTCGCCATGGCCGCGGCGACCATCGCCGTCGGCTGGTCGGGCTACGCCCAGAGCCTGCTCGCCGATATGGGCCTGCGCTTGCCGGTAGCGCTCGCCGCGGCGCCGGGGGAGGGCGGACTCGTGAATGGGCCGGCGGCCCTGATCACGCTGGCACTGACCGCGCTGCTGATGCGCGACAACCGCACCGCCGCCCGCACCAACGCCCTGCTGGTGGCGCTGAAGGTCGCGATCATCCTCGCCTTCCTCGGCCTCGGCGTGGGGCACCTCCGGCCCGAACTGTGGCACCCGCTGGTGCCGGCGAACGAGGGCACGTTCGGCGCCTTCGGCTGGAGCGGCGTGTTTCGCGGGGCCGGCGTGGTGTTCTTCGCCTATGTCGGCTTCGAGACCATCTCGACGGCGGCGGGCGAGACCCGCGACCCGCAGCGGGACGCGCCGGTGGGGCTGCTCGGCGCGCTCGCCGTCACCGCGGCGCTCTACGTGGCGGTGGCCGCCGTGCTCACCGGCCTCGTGCCCTATCGCGAGCTCGACGTGGCCGATCCGATCGCCAAGGCGATGGCGGTGACGGGGCTGCCCGGCTTCTCGGCCGCGATCAAGCTGGGGGCGCTGATCGGGATCACCACGGCGGCGCTGACCGCGCTCTACGGGCAGGCGCGGATCTGCTACGCCATGGCCCGCGACCGCATGCTGCCGGATGCCTTTGCGCGCATCGGCGCAACGAGCCGGACGCCGTTCGTCGCGCAGGGTCTCATCGGGCTCGCCACCGCCGTCGTGGCGGCGCTGGTGCCGATCACCGTTCTCGGCGAACTCGTCAGCATCGGCACGCTGTTCGCGTTCATCCTCGTCTGCGTCAGCGTGCTGGTCCTGCGCCGGACGGAGCCGGAGCGGGCGCGGCCCTTCCGCGTGCCGGGCGGCCCCGTCGTGCCGGTGCTCGGCATCCTCGCCTGCCTCGCCCTGATGGCGAGCCTGCCCGGCGACACCTGGCTGCGGCTGCTGGTCTGGCTCGGCCTCGGGCTGGCGATCTGGTTCGGCTACGCCCGTCGGCGCGTTGGCCTGGATCCGGGTTTCGAAAGGACGAGTCCTTTCGCGGGTCCAGGGCAGAGCCCTGGTTGAAGGGAAGCCGGGGTTCCACCCCGGCGCCCCGCCAAAGGGATGATCCCTTTGGAAACCCGGCCTCAGTACGAGCGGTGCTGGCCCGCGGCGCGGCCGCCGCCGTAGCGGCGGCGCAGGTAGGCGATGGCCTTGGGCAGGAGGAAGACGACGAGGATCTGGCGCAGGATCGAGCGCATCCGATTGGACTCCGTGTCGAGGATTCAGGACGTGGAGTTCAAATGCCCGGAGGGGCGTGAGCGTTCCCGGCTCACAACTCCAGCGACAGCGTGACGGGCACGTGGTCCGACGGCTTGTCCCAGCCGCGGGCCGCGCGGAAGACTTCGACGTGCCGCACGGTGCCGGCGAGATCCGGCGAGACCCAGGCGTGGTCGAGCCGCCTTCCCTTGTTGGCGAGGTCCCAGTTCGGCGAGCGGTAGCTCCACCACGTGTAGATCTTTTCCGGCTCCGGGGTGAGGAGCCGGGCCGCGTCGATCCAGCCGGCCTCCCCGCGCAGCGTTTCCAGCGCCTCGGTCTCGACGGGGGTGTGGCTCACCACGTCGAGGAGCTGCTTGTGCGACCAGACGTCGTGCTCCAGCGGCGCCACGTTGAGGTCGCCCACCAGGATCGCCGGGCCGGAGACGCGCCGGCCGCCCCAGGCGCGCAGTTCTCCCAGGAAGTCGAGCTTGTGCGCGAATTTCGGGTTGAGGTCGCGGTGGGGCACGTCGCCGCCCGCCGGCACGTAGAAATCGTGCAGCACGATCCCCGCCGCCGGCCCCGCCTCCGGTCCGAGCACCGCCGAGATGTGGCGCGCATCCGCCCGCTCGCAGAAGCTCATGACGTCGCGGGTGAGCAGGGGAAAGCGCGAGACGATCGCGACGCCGTTATAGCCCTTCTGCCCGGCGAAGACGATGTGCTCGTAGCCCGAGCCCTCGAACGCCTTGAGCGGAAACAGCTCGTCGGGGCACTTGGTCTCCTGCAGGCAGAGCACGTCCGGCCGCGCCTCCTTCAGGAAGCGCAGCACGGACTCGATGCGCAGGCGCACCGAGTTGATGTTCCAGGTCGTGACGGTGAGGCGCACGGGGATTGCCTGAGGAGCGTGGCGGGGACGGCCGCCCCGTTAGCCCAACCCGGACGGCGCGTAAAACCGTCAGGCCGCGGCGGCTTCCTCCTCCAGGGCGAGGCCGTGCAGCACGGCGCAGAGCTTGTCCCCCGTCATCCGCGAGAGGTCGAAGCCGCTCTCGCCGGCCAAGTCGCCGTAGCGGGCGGCGTCGGCCTGGGAGGCGCCGACGAAGGCCATCGACCATTCGGTGAAGAGCCGCGTCTCCACCGCCTCGAAGGCGAGCAGCGAGACCTCGCCGTGGCGCTCGTCCTGCTGAATGCGCTCGAAGGTCGACTCGACCGCCTCGCCCGGCCCTTCCAGCACCTGGGCGAAGCAGCCGGCATTGAACATCAGCGCCCCGGTCACGCCGACGCGGGCGTTGTTGGCGCGGCTCACGGCGAGGATGCCGCGGATCGTCTCGTTCATCGCCGCCGGGGCGCCGGTCACCCGGTTGCGGCTGTAATAGACGAGGCGGCGCAGGTTCTGCGTCGGGGAGTCGTGACTGGCGTCTTGGCTCATGGAGGGCTCCGGGATCAGGCGGGAGAGACGGCGGTGGGGGGCGACAGCAGGGCGGCGGCCTGCGCGGCCGGCATCGGGCGCCCGGTCAGGTAGCCCTGGACCTCCGTGCAGCCCTCGGCGCGGATGGCGTCGAGCTGCGTCGGCGTCTCGACGCCCTCCGCGGTGGTGCGCATGCCGAGGCTGGCGCCGAGCCGGGCGATCGCCCGCACGATCGCGCCGCACTCGGCGTTGTCCTCCATGCCGCGGACGAAGGACTGGTCGATCTTGATCTTGTCGAAGGGGAATTTCTGCAGGTAGCTCAGGGACGAGTAGCCGGTGCCGAAATCGTCCATCGAGATCTTCACGCCGAGCGCGCGCAGGCCGTTGAGCACGTCGAGCACGCTGTCGGTGTTCTCGAGAAGCGCGCCCTCGGTGATCTCCAGCTCGAGCCGGGCCGGATCGAGGCCGGTCTGGGCCAGCACGTTCATCACCGTCTCGACCAGCTTGCCGCCGCGGAACTGCACGGGGGAGAGGTTCACGGCGATCGACGCGGGTTGCGACCAGCCGGCCGCCTCGCGGCAGGCGGCGCGCAGGGCCCACTCGCCGATGCCGACGATGACGCCGATCTCCTCGGCGAGCGGGATGAACAGGGCCGGGGAGACCGGGCCGCGCTCGGGATGGTTCCAGCGCAGCAGGGCCTCGAAGCCGGTCACCTGCCCGGTCTCCAGCCGGATCTGCGGCTGGAAGGCGAGGTCGAACTGCTTGAGGGCGAGCGCCCGGCGCAGGTCGATCTCCAGGCTGCGGCGCGCCTGCATCTGCGCGTTCATCGCCGGCTCGAAGAAGCGGTAGGTGCCCCGGCCCTCGGCCTTGGCACGGTAGAGCGCGAGGTCGGCGTGCTTCAGGAGGTCGTCGGCGTCGCGCCCGTCGGCGGGGGCGATGGCGACGCCGACGCTGACACCGACATTGAGCATGTGGCCGTCGACGACGTAGGTCCGGCCGACCAGATCGACGAGGCGGCGCGCCAGGGCCTCGGCGGCCTGCGGCTGCTCGGCGCCGGCCTGGAGGATGGCGAACTCGTCGCCGCCGAGCCGCGCCACCACGTCCTCGCGGCGGGTGGCCTTGCGCAGGCGCTCGGCGACCTTGCGCAGGAGCGCGTCGCCGACCGGGTGGCCGAGGGTGTCGTTGACCGCCTTGAACCGGTCGAGGTCGAGCATCAGCACCGCGAGCGGCGCGCCCGTTCCCGCCGCCTCGGCGAGCGCCGCGTCGAGGCGATCGTGCAGGCCGACGCGGTTGCACAGGCCGGTGAGCGGCTCCTGCCGGGCCAGGGCGGCGCCGCGGAGCTGCTCGGTCACGTCCTCGAAGGTGAGGGCGAAGCCGCCGGCCGAGAGCGGAGCCAGCGCCGCCTCGACGCGGCGGTCGCCGTCGAGGGTGAGGCGGGACCGGACCGGGCGGGCGGTGCGCAGCGCTTCCGGAAGAAGCCCGCCCTCCGCCTCCGCGCCGCCGAAGGCCGCGAGCAGAGCGGGCAGCGAGAGCCCGGCCGGCACGGCGCAGGAGAGCAGCGCCGCCGCGCGGGCGTTGGCGAAGGTCACCGTGCCGGCGGCGTCGAGCAGGACGAGCGGCACGGCCATCTCGGCGAGCGCCGCCTCGAACGGTGGGATGGCCGGAATCGAGAGAGCGGGGAGGGCGGACATACGGCCGGGCAGCGTTCCGTTGAAGCCGCCCCGCGTGGGCGGCCCGCCCATTGGGCGGCCGGCCCCTCAAGGAAACCTTAAATCAAGTGCTCCGCGGCGCGTATTCGCGCGATTATTGGCAGAAACGTGAGGCCCATAACATAGGATGCGACAAGACGTTCCGTGATTTTTACAGCGGGATTCAACCCATGTTGTCGCCGACCTTGCCGCTCTTGTTCCGTGTCCTGCCGGACACCGTCCTCACCTACCATCGGACGATGAGACCCGGCGCTGCGGTGCGGTTCCGCGGTGAGGGCCGTCGGGGGCGCCGGACCACGGCGCCCGAACCCGATGTCAGGGGTTCTGGCTCTCGATCTGGCGCTGCATCGCCTTGTCCTCGGCGCGGCCGTAATTGATGAAGAACAGCGATCCGTCGACCGCCTTGCCCTTCTGCAGGTTCGAGAGCTGCACGGTGGTGAGGTAGCCCTGCGGGTCGGTGATCCGCCACTGCGACAGGGTCTTCATCTCGGCGTCGAAGAAGAGCTGGATCTTCGAGGTGCCGCCGAGCGTCGAGCGGTCCTCCAGGGCGATGCGCACGCCGCCCGGATCGTTGGTGACCTCCGTCACGGTCAGGTCGCGGGCGAGGTCGATCTTGTCCCGCAGCAGGAATTTCAGCGGCGTCTGCGAGATGAAGTAGAGATCCTGCGTGTTCAGCTTGCGGTCGCGCACCGCGACCGAGGTGCCGTCGGCCACCACTTCGAGCGGGGAGGGCTGGTCGTACTCGAAGCGCAGGCGCCCGGGCTTGGCGAGCGTCAGCTTGCCGCCGATGCGGCGCCCGTCGGCGCCGATCTGGATGAACGAGCCGGTCAGCGTCTGGAAGCCGTTGAAGTAGCCGTTGGCCGCCGCGACCACGGTCGCCGGGTCGGCGTCCTGCAGCGAGACGCCGAGATTGGGCGCCCCCACCGCCGCGACCCGCGTGCCGGCCGGGGCGGCGGGCGTCGCCGGAGCGCCGGGCTTGGCCGCCGTTTTGAGGCTGCCGGTCTTCTCGGCGGGTTTTTCCGAAGGCTTCTCCGCCGTCTTGTCCGCACCCTTGTCCGCGCCTTTGGCGGGCTTCTGCGCCGCCTTCTTGGCCGGCGCCGGGGCAGCCTCCGGCGCGGGCGAGGCGGCCGGGGGCGGCGCCGGCTCCTCCTTGCGGCCGAACAGGCCGTCGAGGAAGGACGAGACCTGGGCATTCGCCGGAAGCGGCTGGAGCGCCAGCGCGGCGACCACGAGCAGCGGACCGGCGGCGGGGCGGAGGCGTCGGCCAGTCATCGTGTGGGCATCTCCGAAAGCGTGCGGGCGCGCGGGGCTCTTGCCATCCCGGTGGGGCTCTTGCCGTCCCGGTGCGGACGCGCCTGGCGGCGGAGCGTCCGGATTCGTGTCGGGCGATAGAGCCGGCCCCTGTGGCGAATATGCGACGGGGGCCGGCTTTGCGCGGTTCACTCGTCGTCGTAGCCGCCGGAGGGGGCGCCCGCGAGACCCTCGACCAGGATCTCGCGTTTCCCGGCGTGGTTGGCCGGTCCGACGATCCCCTCGATCTCCATCCGCTCCATGATCGAGGCAGCGCGGTTGTAGCCGATCTGCAGGCGGCGCTGGATGTAGCTCGTCGAGGCCTTGCGGTCGCGCAGGACCACGGCGATGGCCTGCTCGTAGAGCTCGCCACCCTCGGCGCCGGCGGTCGCCGCGAAGGCGCCGATGTCGAAGACCGGGGCGTCGGCCTCCTCGGCGTCCGCGAAGTCGTCCTTCTCGGCCTTCGCCGCGCGCGCGCCCTTGGCCGGCTTCTCCGGCTGGTCGGACGAGCCGTCGTCGGCCGTGACCGCCTCCAGATAGGAGGGCCGGCCCTGGCGCTTGAGGTGGGCGACCACGCTCTCGACCTCCGAGTCCGAGCAGAACGGTCCGTGCACCCGCGTCGTG
>NZ_BPRD01000304.1 GCF_022179745.1 Methylorubrum podarium | reverse complement strand
CCGAGGGCGAAGGGCAGCAGGTACCAGCCGACGTCGCCGCCCGGCACGTCGTAGAAGCGCTCCAGCACCAGCGCGTAGGTGAAGAACAGGGCGTTGTAGAAGAAGGCCTGCGAGATCATCAGCGCCAGCCCGACCATGGTCTGGCGGCGGCTCGTGACGAACATCGCCTGCGCCACCTCGGAGAGCGGCGTGTGGCTGCGGACCTTGAGCTTGAGGCGCCGCGACTCGTCCGGCGGGGGCAGGGTGATGCCCTCGTCGGTGAAGCGCTTCTCGATGCCCGTCACCACCCGGTCGGCCTCCGCGGCGTATCCGTGGGTGACGAGCCAGCGCGGGCTCTCGGGGATCCAGGTGCGCAGGAGCAGGATGACGAGGCCGATGCCGCCGCCGACGAAGAAGGCGATGCGCCAGCCCCAGGCCGGGTCGATCCATTCCGGGCGCAGCAGCGCGATCGACAGGAAGGAGCCGAGCGCCGCGCCGATCCAGAACGAGCCGTTGATGACGAGGTCGGTCCAGCCGCGCACGCGGGCCGGGATCAGCTCCTGGATGGTCGAGTTGATCGCGGTGTACTCGCCGCCGATGCCGGCTCCGGTGAGGAAGCGGAACAGGCAGAAGCTCCAGATATTCCACGACAGGCCCGTGGCCGCGGTAGCCATGAGGTAGAGGGCGAGCGTGATGAAGAACAGCTTCTTGCGCCCGATTCGGTCGGTGAGCCAGCCGAAGCCGACCGCGCCGACGACGGCGCCGACGAGGTAGGAACTCGCCGCCAAGCCGACGTCGAACTCGGTGAACGCCATCGGCTCCTTGCGCAGCGCCCCGACCAGGGCGCCCGCCAGCGTCACTTCGAGCCCGTCGAGCACCCAGGTGATGCCGAGCGCGACGATGACCAGGGTGTGGAAACGGCCGAAGGGCAGGCGGTCGAGCCGGGCGGAGATGTCGGTGTCGATGACCGTGCCGGCCGCGACGCGCTCGGGCGCAGTCCCGGCCTGACCTTCCGCTCGGCTCGTCATTGCCCCTCCGTTTACCCTGACTCGGTAAAAGTGTTCGCAAGTCCCACCCGGCGGCGGCCGGCGGGCGGGGCTTATCGGCGTTCGGAAACGCTTCAGGTTGTGGAATGGCCCCATTCGCCGGGCCACCCGCCATGACTTTTTTCGCGCACCGCACCGTCAGGATCCTGCTTCCCCCGCTTGCCGCCGGGCTCGCCGCCATGGGGGCCGTCATCGCGGTCTCCACCCTGGCGAGCGCGGGCGGCGCCGAGCGCTGGGCCCTGCGCCCCAAGGCGCCGCCCGCACCGGCCGCGTCGGAGCCCGCTCCGGTCGAGCCCGCACCCGCCCTGCGCGGATCGAAGGCCATCCCCGTGTCGGAGCTGCCCGGCGAGCGGCGCACGGTGCGCATCGTCTACCAGGGCTACCTGCCGGCCGAGTCCCGCTGAAAACGCGGATCCAGCGCCTCGCCGAGCCCGTCGCCGAGCCGGTTGAGCGCCACCAGGGTGACGACGAGGAAGCCGGCCGGCGCGGCGAGCATCCACGGCGCGGATTCGAGCGCGCGGGCGCCTTCCGCGATCAGCACGCCCCAGGAGGTGGCGGGCTCCTGCACGCCGAGGCCGAGGAAGGACAGGAAGCTCTCCAGCAGGATCACCCGCGGCACCAGCAGGGTCGCCGCCGCGATGATCGGCCCGAGCGTGTTCGGCACGATGTGGCGCACGAGGATCGTGCCCGTCCCCGCCCCCAGCGCGGCGGCGGCGCGGACGAAGTCGCGCCCCTTCAGGGACAGTGTCTGGGTGCGGACGATGCGGGCCATGTCGAGCCACTCGACCGCCGCCACCGCGACCAGCACCAGCCACAGCCCGGCGCGGAAGAACACCAGCAGCATGATGACGAAGAACACGAAGGGCAGGGCGTAGAGGATGTCGAGGAGGCGCATCATCAGCGCATCGACCGCTCCCCCGGCCATGCCGGAGACCGCGCCGTAGGCAACGCCGATCAGCAGGGCGGCGAGCGCCGCGGTGAGCCCGATCAGCAGGGAGACCCGCCCCGCGACGAGGCAGCGGGTGAGGAGGTCGCGCCCCAGCGCATCGGTGCCGAGGAGGAAGGTGAGTTTTCGGACCGGCACCTCGATGACGAGCCGGCTTCCGTCCGCGGACCGCTCCAGCACCGTGGGCTCGCCGAACAGGCCGGAGCGGGGCAGCAGGCGGAGGGAGCGCAGGTCGATCGGCTTTGCTGCCGACAGGGTCAGCCGCACCCGGTCGCCCTCCCGGGTCACATCCTCCAGCGCGACCCGCATCCGGAAGGCGAGGCGTTGGAGCGCCGGACGCACCTCGTCGGGCCGCGGATGGGCGGAAAGGCTCGGGGCGACCCGGACGAAATCGGGAAAGATCCGCTCGGGCGCGTGCCCGGTCAGGAACGGGCCGATCAGGCAGGCCAGCGCGACCAGAACGAGGCTCGCCAGCGCCGCGAGCGCCGGACGGTCGCGGGCGAGGCGGCGGCGGGCAAGGCCGGCGAGCGCGAGGCTCATGCGGAGAGCCTCACCCGCGGATCGAGGGCGGCGGCGACGAGGTCGGCGATCAGGTTGAAGGCGATGACCAGCACCGCCACCAGCACCACGGTGCCCATCACCAGAGTGTAGTCGCGGTTGAGCGCGCCCTCGACGAAGTAGCGGCCGATCCCGGGCAGGCCGAAGATGGTCTCGACCACCACCGAGCCGGTCATCAGCCCCGCCGCCAGCGGCCCCAGCGTCGCGACCACGGGGAGCAGCGCCCCGCGCAGGGCGTGGCGGGCGACGCGGGCGGGCGAGAGCCCCATGGCGCGCTGCGTGCGGATATGCGGCTGGATCAGCACCTCGCCGAGCGAGGCGCGGGTGAGCCGGGCGATACCCGCCGCGTGGGGCAGGGCGAGCGTGAGGACGGGCAGGACGAGGTTTCGCGGATTCCCGTCCGCCCAGCCGCCGACGGGGAGCCATGCGAGCCCGAGGCCGAACACGATCTGGAGCAGGGGCGCGGTGACGAAGTTCGGCACCGCGAGCCCGAGGGAGGCGGCGAGCCCCACCAGCCGGTCGGCAACCCCGCCGCGATGGAACGCGGCGAGGTTTCCCAGCGCCAGCCCCAGGGTCAGCGCGAGGACGAGGGCGAGGCCGCCCAGCGTCGCCGAGACCGGCAGGCCGCGGGCGAACAGGTCGGTGACGGTGAGGTCGCGGAAGGTGAAGGAGGGGCCGAGATCGCCCCGCAGCAGGCTCAGGAGGTAGCGCCCGAACTGCACGATAAGCGGCTGGTCGAGGCCGTAGACCCGGCGCAGGTTCTCCATCGCCGCCGGCGGCAGCGGCCGCTCCAGGTCGAACGGGCCGCCCGGCGCCAGCCGGATCAGGAAGAAGCTGCCGGCCACGACCAGGAACAGGGTCGGCAGGCTCTGCGCAATCCGGCGGGCGACGAGGGCGATCACGGATCGAGCCGGAGGTAGCGGGTGGGGGCGACGTTGCGGATGTTGGGGTGCATCCCGTGCAGGCGCGGCGAAACAAGCGCCTTCGAGCGGTAGTGCAGCAGCGGGATCCAGGGCAGCTCGTCGAGCACGATGGTTTCCGCCTCGAACAGCATCCGCGCGCGGGCCTGCACGTCGCGCTCCCCTGCGGCTTGCGTCAGCAGACCGTCGAAGCGCGCGTTCGACCAGCGTCCTGCGTTGAAGCCGTCATTGCCGGTGCGGAGCAGAAACAAGAAATTCTGCGGGTCGGAATAGTCGGCGATCCAGGACATGCGGGCGAGGTCGAAGGCGCCGCCGTCGCGCAGGTAGGCGAAGTGGGTCTTGGCGTCGGTGGAGACGAAGCGGGTGACGACGCCGATGCCGCGCCACGCATCCGCCAGCGCGATCGCGGTGTTGCGGTTGTTGTCGGTGACGTTGAAGCGGTACTCGACGGTGAGCGGATTGCCCGGCCCGTAACCGGCCTGCGCCAGCAGCCGCAAAGCCTCCTCCTCGCGGTCGATCGGCCCGTCGTCGCGCCCCGGCAGGAGCGGGGGCGACAGGGCGTTGTCGAGGCCCGGCGGGCAGAACGAGTAGGCCGGGGCCATGGTCTGGCCCCAGACGATCTCGGCGAGGAACTCCCGGTCGATGGCGAGCGAGAGGGCGCGGCGCACCCGCGCGTCGTCGAAGGGTTTCTTGCGCAGGTTGAAGGCGATGGCGAGAAGGCCGAGCCCCGGCCCGAGCTGCACCTGCGCGCCGAACCGGCTCTTGAGCGAGGCGATCTGGTCGGCGGGCAGGTCGGAGAGGGAATCGATCTCACGCCCCGCGTAGCGCCGCACCGCCGCGGCGAGATCCGGGGTCGGGACGACGTCGACCCGCTCGATCGGGATCCGGGCGGCGTCGCGGTAATGCGGGTTCTTGATCAGCGTGATGCGGTCGTTCGGCACCCAATCGACCAGGGCGTAGGGGCCGTTCGAGACGAGGTTGCCGGGCTTGGCGAAGGCGTCGCCCCAGCGCTCCAGCGAGGGGCGGTGGACCGGCAGCGAGGTCTGGTGGGTCAGGAGTTCGAGGAGATAGGGCACCGGCTCGGCGAGCGCGATCTCCAGGGTGCGGGGATCGGGGGCCGCCGCCCCCAGGGTCTCCGGCGGCGCCTCACCCGCGTTGACGGCGGCCGCCCCGCGGATCGGGAACAGCACCTCGGCGTATTTCGCCGCCGTCTTCGGATCGAGGATGCGGCGCAGGGAGAACAGGAAGTCGTCCGCCGTCACGGCCTCGCCGTTCGACCAGCGCCCGTCGGGGCGGAGACGGAAGCGGTAGGTGAGGCGGTCGTCGGAGACGGTCCAGCTCTCGGCCATGCCGGGGATGATGGCGCCGTAATTGTCGTAGGTCAGCAGTCCCTCGAACAGGTCGCGCAGGATATGCGCCTCGGCGACCGTCGAGGTCTTGTGCGGATCGAGCGTCTCCGGGTCGGCGTCGTTGCCGCGGCGGTATACCGGCGCGACCGCTCGCGCGGGGGCGGGCAGGGCGAGCCCGGCGGCCAAAGCCGCGCCGCCGTGCAGGACGGTGCGCCTGGGGAGGGTCATGGGACAGGCCGCGCTCGGACGGCCAATTCACCCCCCTCTCCCCGCCCGCGGGGAGAGGGCCGCGTCTCCCCCTCGTCGGGGAGCGCGGCGAGGCGGCAGCCGAAGGTGAGGGGGCGTGTCCGAAGAAACCTCATCCGGGGATACTCCCTCACCCCCGCTCCGACTTCGCTTCCGCCCTGCACGACAGGGTGCAAGGCGGCCTCTCCCCGCCCGGCGGGGAGAGGGGCGTTGCGGCGTTCACGTCGAAGAGACACCAGAGCCTCTCAAGCCCCCGTCTCCCCCTTGAGCCCGGCCGCCTCGATGCCGGCCAGCGCGCAGATCTCGTCGTTGTCGGAGGTGTCGCCGGAGATGCCGACCGCGCCGAGCAGGCGCCCGTCATGGTCTCGGATCAGCACGCCGCCGGGCACCGGCACCAGGGCGTCCGGGCCGACGAGGTGGCTCACGGCGGCCACGAAATGCGGCTGCTCCTCCGCCCGCTTGGCGATCGCCCGCGAGCCGAGGCCGAGCGCCAGCGCGCCGTTGGCCTTGCCGCGGGCGACGTCCGCCCGGCGCAGGGAGGTGCCGTCCTCGGCGGCCAGGCACTTGAGGGCGCCGCGGGCGTCGTAGACGACCACCGCCAGCGGCTTGAGGTTTCTCTCGCGGGCGGTCTTCAGGGCGGTCGCCACGAGGGCCTGGGCGGCGGCGAGCGTCAGGTCGGTCATTCGAATGTCCTCGCGACTGTCCTCGAAGGAAGGCGTCATCGAGGACATGCACCGGCAAGGCCGGTTTCGCCAAGCACCGGCCTCAGGCGATCGTCACCGCGGTGCGCACCGAATTGGCGATGAAGCAGGTCTCGTGGGCGTCGTGGTGGAGCGCGGCGAGCCGCTCCGCATCGGGGCTCTCGCCCGCCCACGCGATGCGCGGGTGCAGCACCACCCGCGTCACCGCCTGCCGGCCGGGGGCGATCTCCGCCATCGTGCCCTCGGCGTGGTCGCGGTAGGCGCGGGCGGAAAAACCGGCGAGCCGGGCGACGTGGAGGAAGCTCAGCATGTGGCAGGTGGAAAGCGCCGCCACCAGCATCTCCTCGGGATCGACCGCCGCCTCCACCGCCCACTTGCCGACGACGTGCGGCGAGGCCGAGCCCGCGAGTTCGACCCCGCCGTCGAAGCGCACGGTGTGGCCGCGGCTGTAGCGCCCGGCCAAAAAATCCTCGCCCGCGGCGAGCGCCCATCGGACATCCGCGGTGTAGGTCGCCATGTGTCGCCTCCCGAACCGTCGCCTCTCGAACCGTCGCCTCCCGCTCCCTCGGCGGCAGCCTATCCGGCGCGGGTGCCTCCGGCCAAGCCGGCGGCGCGTCGCCGCGGCGGTCCGCCCTGGCCCGGTCGGGCGGCCGGTCTAGTTCCGCCCCCATCATCGAGAGCAGGAACCCGGAACCCATGGCCGACACCGCGGAGCGCCCTTACGTCCTGTGCCACATGACGACCTCGGTCGACGGGCGCATCAAGGTCCGGCGCTGGACCACCATCGACGCGGATTCCCACTACGAGGAAGTCCACAAGCGCCTCGGCGGCGACGCCTGGATGTGCGGGCGCATCACCATGCAGGGCTACGCCGACAGCGCGAAACCGCTCGCCTCGGAGCCGCCGGACGGGCCGGTGTCGCGCGAGGATCACGTCGCCCGCACCGGCGCGCCCGGCTACGCCGTGGCGCTCGACGCGCGCGGCGCGATGGATTGGGGCGCGCGCAACGACATCGAGGGCGATCACGTCATCGTGCTCACCACCGGCCAAGCCTCGGACGACCGCCTGCGCCGGCTCAAGGCGGGGGGCCAGTCCTACATCCTGGCGGGCGAACGGGAGGTCGATTTCGCCCTGGCGCTCGCCAAGCTGAAGGCTCTGTTCGGCATCGAGCGGCTGCTGGTCGAGGGCGGCGGGCGCATCAACGGCTCGATGCTGAAGGCGGGGCTCGTGGACGAACTGAGCCTGCTGCTGGCGCCGGCCGTCGACGGCGTGATCGGCACGCCGGCCCTGTTCGACGTCGAGGGCGGGGAGGACGCGTCCATGGGCGCGCGCCGCCGCCTCCTGCGCACCGCCTGCGAGCCGTTCGACGACGGCACCGTGTGGCTGCGCTACCGGATCGAGGCGGTGTCGCCGTCGTCGGGCGCCTGAGCGGAGCCGCCCGCGCGTCGGCGTGACGGTGCCTCAGTTCTCGGACCTGCGGCGCGGAGGCGATGCCTCGTCCGTGCCGCTCGCCCGGCCATGCTCGGCCATGTACGTCCGGACGATCTGGCCCAGCGCCTCGCCCGCCGAAGGACGAGCCGGTTGCGCCCGGCGCCAGCGTTCGATCGAATCGACCAGATCGCGGGTCAGGATGGTGTCGAGGCGCGGCGCCGGGGCAGAGCCCCCACGGATGCTGAGGCCGAACCGCGATAGCGTGAACGGCAGCTCTCCGCCCTGCGTCAGATACAGCGTCACCGGGACGGCTTCTCCTTCCACCAAGCGGTTGAGCACCGTATGGGCCGCATCGAGCGGCAGGCCGAAGCCGGTCAGAGCCTCGGCGAGGCCGACGGGCCGCTCGATCGGAGCGCTGGCCCTGAGAACGACCTCAACGGGGATACCGGAAGGCAGGCGGTCTTCGGCCGCGGTGAGGCCCTGTTCCCGTCGTTCTCTGAGCGCCTTCAACGACAACTGCATCGACATCCGCCTCGGTTCGGATCGCGGCCCCAATGGCGTTCAGGCCGGCACGGCCCAGAGCTCCTCTGGAAAGTCCCTCGATGTGCGCCTCGCGAAGGGTGAGCGTGCGGCCCCTCCACTCCAAGCGGCAGAGGATTCGGACTTGTCCGGCCGGCGTCTCGATCTCGATGAGCGCCGTGTCGGCCTGTCCGACCTCGCGGATCGTGATCGAGACGGAGCTGGGTGGCCACATGCGGCGCTCATGCCTCGCCTTCCCGTGTTTACAACAGAAGTGGGTCGGGGAGTAGCGCGGTCGAGCGGCCGTGAGGCGTTCACGTCACCGGATCGGTGGGTCGGGCTTTGCGAACAGCAAGGAACGCGTCGTAGGCGTCCGTCACCGCCGCGCGATCCTCGAAATGCGGGAAGGCGCCGGTGGGGAGCCGTCGGATCGTCCAGTTCGGACGGCCCGCCACCTCGCCGACATGGCGGTAGTCGACGAAGTCGCCCCGCGCCCCGTGCACCATGAAGACCGGCAGCGTCAGCGCCTCGTAGACCCGCGTGGTGTCGTCGGGAAACAGGTAGCCCGACAGGAACGAGAACGGCGCGTGCTCGGCCCCCGGCTGGCGGGCCGAGAGCTGGTCGTAGGCGAGCAGGCCGTCGTCGATGGCGCGGCTGCCCCAGGTCTTTTCCAGGAAGAAGCGCATGCTCGGCCGGCTCACCAGCGCGTCGAAGAGCGGGCGGCCCCAGAGCGGGAAGGCGGCGAGCTGGCGCGCCAGCGGGTTGCCGCGGTGGGCGTCCTTCGGCCCGCGCCCGGAGAGGCGGGCGTCGAAGCCGGTCGGGCTGATGAGCCCCAGCGTCGCGAACAGGTCGGGCCGCTCCAGGGCGGCGCGGGCGAGATAGGCGCACGGCAGCGAGAGCGCGATCGCGTCGAGCGCCGCGCCGCCGTGGCGGCCGGCGATCTCGGCCGCCGCGTCGAGGATCGCGTCGGTCATCAGCCGGGGCGTGTAGATCCGGTCCGCCCGCTCCGAGAAGCCGAAGCCCGGCAGTTCGAGCGCGTAGACCGGGCGGCTGCCCCGGTAATGCTCGTAGAGCGGCTTCACCTCGTAGGCGTTGGCGGCCGCGTTGATCGAGTGGATCAGGAGGAGCGGCCGACCGCCCTGCGCATCCGCCGCGTAGAGGTTCACCCGGCCGGCCCGCGTGCGCAGGGCGCTGCGCCGCCCCGGCAGGGCCGGGGGCAGGGGGCCGGCCCGGTTCAGCCCGAGATGGCTCCAGGCGATCCAGGCCCCGGCCGCGGCGAGCGGCAGCAGGGCGAGGGCCTTGCCGCTCCGACGGGTCACGGGATGGCTCGTGCCGCGCATGGTTCCTCCGCTCCGGCTTCGCGTCCGACAACGCGGGGCGCGGGCCGGCGTTGCCGGGTCCGACGACCGGCGGTTTACGACGCGACGGCCATCCGCGAGGCCGCGGCGGGCGCTCGCGCGGGAGCCGGCCTGAGCGCAGGCCCTGGCAGCCCCGCTTCGGCCTCAGGCCGCCTCGATCTCTCCGCTCACCTCCAGCCACTCCTCCTCGGCCTTGGCCAGCGCCTCGGCGGCCTCGGCGCGCATGCGGGCCAAGTCGCCGGCCTTGGCCGCGTCCTTGAGGAAGGCGGTGCCGTCGGCGAGCGCCGCATCGATCTTCGCGATCGCCCCCGACAGCTTGGCCATGCGCGCCTCGATCCCGTCGAGGCGCTTCTTCAACGGGGCGAGCGCCGCCCGCCGCTCCACCGCCGAGCGGCGCGCCTCGGCCTTCTGCCCGCCGCTCCCATCGCCCGACGACTCAGTCCGCTCCGGGCCGGCGAGCACGAGGCGGCGGTAATCGTCCATGTCGCCGTCGAAGGTCTTCACCGAGCCGTTGCCGACGATCCAGAGCCGGTCGGCGCAGGCCTCGATCAGGAAGCGGTCGTGAGAGACGAGGATCACCGCGCCCTCGTAGTCGTTGATCGCCTCGACCAGGGCCTGGCGGCTCTCGATGTCGAGGTGGTTGGTCGGCTCGTCGAGGATGAGGAGGTGCGGCCCGTCGAAGGCGGCGAGCCCCATCAGCAGCCGCGCCTTCTCGCCGCCGGAGAGCTTTTCCACCGGCGTGTCGGCCTTCGAGGCCGGGAAGCCGAGGCGGGCCGCGGCCGAGCGCACCTTGGCCTCGGGGGCGTCGGGCATGCGGTCGCGGACATGGGCCACCGCGCTCTCGGACGGGCGCAGCTCGTCGAGCTGGTGCTGCGCGAAATAGGCGACCTCCATCTTGGAGGAGCGCTTCAATTCCCCCGCCAGCGGCGGAAGCCGGCCGCCGATCAGCTTGCAGAAGGTCGACTTGCCGTTGCCGTTGGCCCCGAGCAGTGCCACCCGGTCGTCGGGGGCGAGGCTGAGGTTGAGCCCCGACAGCACGACCCGCTCGCCGTAGCCGGCCTGCACCCGCTCCATGGCGACGATCGGCGGCGAGAGCGGCTTTTCCGGGCTCGGCAGGTGGATCACCGGCGCCTCGTCTTCGAGGAGGGCGGCGATCGGCTCCATCTTGGCGAGCCGCTTCATCCGCGACTGGGCTTGGCGCGCCTTGGTTGCCTTGGCCTTGAAGCGGTCGATGAAGCTCTGGAGATGCGCCCGCTCGGCGTCCTGCTTGGCCTTGGCCTTCGCCTGGAGCACCCGCTTCTCGGAGAGCTGGCGCGAGAAGCTGGTGAAGCCGCCGCGGTAGATCGTCAGCTTGCCGCGGTCGAGATGCAGGATGTGATCGACGGATGTGTCGAGCAATTCCCGGTCGTGGCTGATGATGATCGCCGTGCGCGGGTATTTCTCGAGGTAGTCGTAGAGCCAGAGCGTGCCCTCGATGTCGAGGTAGTTGGTGGGCTCGTCGAGCAGCAGCAGGTCGGGCTCGGAGAACAGGATCGCCGCGAGCGCCACCCGCATCCGCCAGCCGCCGGAGAAATCCGAGCAGGGCCGCGCCTGGGCGGCCGCGTCGAAGCCCAGCCCGTGCAGGATCGCCGCGGCGCGGGCCGGGGCCGAGTGGGCGCCGATATCGACGAGCCGCGTCTCGATCTCGGCCCGGCGCAGGCCGTCGGCGGTCTCGGCCTCCCGCATCAGCCGGGTGCGCTCGAGGTCGGCGGCGAGCACCACCTCGTGCAGGGTCTCGGGGCCGGCGGGCGCCTCCTGCGCCACCGCGCCGATGCGCATGCCCTTCGGCACCGAGACCGCGCCGGCATCGGTCGGCAACTCGCCCAGAATCGCCCGGAACAGAGTGGTCTTCCCCGCGCCGTTGCGGCCGACCAGCCCGACCCGGGCGCGATCGGGGATCGCGAAGGTCGCGGCATCGAGGATGACCCGCTCGCCGATGCGGTAGGTGAGATCGTTGACGCGCAGCATGGGCGGCGTTCTGGGGGCGGGCGCGACCGAGCGCAAGAGCGGCGGCGCAGCGGCGGCTCTCCTCCCTCTTGTGGGGAGGGGAAAGTGCCGGGACCGCGAACGTTTTGCCAACTTGAGCGTTCGGCTCCGACGAACAACCGCACGTTACGGGGAGGGGTCATGGGCCGATCGGACTTCAAGGCGCCGCGCCCGCCGGAGCTGCTCTCGCCCTGGCGCACGGAGAGACGCGTCGCCTTGCAGGAGGAGGCCCGCGATTTCGCCCGCGACGTGATCCTGCCGCTCGCCGACGAACTCGACCCGCAGAAGGGCGAAATGCCCCGCTCGCTGATCGACGCGATGGCGCAAAAGGGCTGGTTCGGCATCACCATCCCCGCCGAGTATGGCGGGATGGGGCTCGGCGTGTTCGAGTACTGCCTGATCTCGGAGGAACTCGCCCGCGCCTGGCTCTCCACCGGCTCGATCCTCGCCCGCGGCCAGGGCCTCGGCACCCAGACCCTCGACGACGAGAGCCGCCGGGCGCTGCTCGCGAAATCCGCCAGAGGCGAATGGATCGGCTCGATCGCGCTGTCGGAACCCACCGCCGGCTCGGATCTCGCCGGGGTGCAGACCCGCGCCGTGCGCGAGGGCGACGAATGGGTGCTCACCGGCACCAAGCGCTGGGCCGGCTTCGCGCTGGGGGCCGACTTCATCGAGGTGCTGGCCCGCGTGCGCGACCCCGAGCCCGGTGAGCCGCGCTCCGCCGGGCTCGAACCCTTCCTCGTGGTCAAGGAGCCCGGCACCTTCCCCGAGGGCATGACCGGCACGGTGATCGACAAGATCGGCTATCACGGCTTCCTCACCTTCGAGCTTCGGCTCGACGGCGTGCGGGTGCCCGAGCGCGACCGGCTCACCGGCCTCTACGGCGACGAGGGGGCGGACGCCGATTCCGGCGGCTTCGCCTCGGTCCAGCGCGGCCTCAACATCGCCCGCGTCCACACCGCCGCCCGCGCGGTCGGCGTGGCGCGGGCCGCGGTGTGGACGCGGGCG
>NZ_BPRD01000303.1 GCF_022179745.1 Methylorubrum podarium | reverse complement strand
GAGCGCGGCGGTGAAGGCGGGCGAGACCGATCCGGCCCACGCCGCGCGCATCGCGCTGGCCCGCTTCTTCGCCGAGAACCTGCTGCCGGCAGCCGGCGGCCTCGAGCAGGCGATCCTGACCGGCGGCGACTTCGCCGACGATCCCGCCTTCGCGCTGGCGGGGTGATCTGATCTAGCGCGCCGCGTCAGGGCCGTAGCCCGCGTAGAAGACCCGCACGGCTTCCGCGACCCGGTGCCGGATCTCGGCCTCGTCCGGCGCCGCGCCCGCGTTGAACAGCAGCCGCGTCAGCATCCCGGCCTGGCAGAGCTGGAGGAAATGCTTGGCGGCGAGATCGGTGTCGGCGGCCCGCAGGCGCCCGGCCGACACCTGCGCCTCGATATAGGCTTTCAGCCGCTCGACTCCGCAGGCCGGGCCGGCCTCGTAGAAGGCCTGCCCGAACCGGGGAAATTTTTCGCAGGCGCCGATCACCATGCGGATGATCGAGACGTGCTCCGGCCGCGCCATCATCGCGAGATAGCTGGTGCCGAGCCGCGTCAGCACGGCGCGCACGTCCGGATCGTCCTCGTCGAGCCGGAACAGGTTCTCGGCCAGCCCCGCCTTCGCCTCGGTGGTCAGGGCCTCGAACAAGGCTTCCTTGCTGTCGAAATAGACGTAGAGCGTGCCCTTCGAGACATTCGCCGCCTTGGCGATCTCGCCCATGCTGGCCCCGTCGAAGCCCGACGCCATGAAGACCTGGCGCGCGCCCTCCAGGATCTGCCGGCGCTTCTCGCTCTCGCCCGACGCCGCCTGTGAGGTGGCCTGCCCTCGCTCCAGTATCGCCGCGCCCGCCATCGCACCCGCCACTCAATCGCGTTGACCGAACCGTTCAGTCAATGCTAACTAGCCCCCGAATGACGGCGGCGTCAACCTGATCCGCCGAATGACCGAACGGTTCGGTCAATGCATGTCTGGGACATCAGCCATGTCGCTTCGTGAGGATACCGGCCGTCCCGAGGCCGTTCTCGAGGGTGCCGAGGAGGAGCGGGCCGAGCGCGGCCGCGCGCCGGCCCTGCCCCCGACGGTCATCGCCGAGCCGATGCCGCCGGCGCCAAGCGCCAAGCCCCGCCGTCCGCTGCGGCGCGCGGTGCTGGGCCTCGTGCTCTGCGCGGCCCTGGGCGGCGGCGCCTATGCCGGCTGGGACTGGTGGACGGTCGGGCGCTTCTTCGTGAGCACCGACGACGCCTACGTGCAGGCGGACATCTCGGTGCTCGCCGCCAAGGTGTCGGGCTATCTCGCGGCGGTGCCGGTCGTGAACGGGCAGGCGGTGAAGCGGGGCGACGTGATCGCCCGGCTCGACGACGGCGATTACCGCCTCGCCCTGCAGGCGGCGCAGGACAAGCTCGCGACCCAGGAGAGCACCATCGCCCGGATCGGCCGGCAGGCCGAGGCCGCGCAGGCGCAGGTGCTGCAGAGCGCGGCCCAGATCGATGCGGCCCGGGCCGACGCGGTGCGGGCGGGTGCCGACTATGCCCGCGCCACGGGGATGCAGGCCGACTACGTCGCCAAGTCCCGCCTCGATCAGGCCAAGGCCGACCGCGACCGCACCGAGGCGGCGGTGAAGTCCGCCGAGGCCGCCCTCGTCGCCGCTCGCGCCAATGTCGAGGTGCTGCGGGCGCAGACGCGGGAGGCCGAGAGCCTCGCCGCGGAACTGCGCACGGCCGCCGACCGCGCGCGGCGCGACCTCGATTTCGCGGTGATCCGTGCGCCCTTCGACGGCGTCGTCGGCAACAAGGCGGTGGAGGCCGGCGCCTACGTGTCGCCGGGCTCGCGGATCGCCGCCCTGGTGCCGCTCCGCAGCGTGCGGGTCGACGCGAACTTCAAGGAGACGCAGCTCGCCCGCGTCCGGCCGGGGCAGGAGGTCCACATCCACGTCGACGCCTATCCCGACCGCGACATCGTCGGCACGGTGGAATCGCTCTCGCCCGCCTCCGGCTCGGTCTTCAGCCTGCTGCCGCCCGACAACGCCACGGGCAACTTCACAAAGATCGTCCAGCGCCTGCCGGTGCGCGTCCACGTGCCCGAGGATGTCGCCGGCGAGGGCCTGCTGCGGCCCGGCCTCTCCGTGGTGGTGCGGGTCGATACCCGCGAGGGCGCCGACGCGCCGGTGCAGAAGCTCGCCGCCCGGCGCTGAGAAGTCTTCCGTCCCGCAAGAGGGGCCGACACGACCGCCCGTCCCAATCACACCCTCATCCTGAGGTGCCGCAGCGAAGCGCAGGCCTCGAAGGATCATCCAGATCCCGCGCGATCCCTGGAGGATCCTTCGAGGCCCGCTGACGCGGGCGCCTCAGGATGAGGTCGCGGCTGGGAGCGATTCTCGAACCCTCACCGAGGCGCCCCATGGCCGCCACCGCCGCTCTCGCTGCGACCCCCAAAAATCCCGCCGCCGAACCGCCGCTCGACCGCCGCCGCATGGTGGCGTTCCTGTGCATGGTGTTCGGGATGTTCATGGCGATCCTCGACATCCAGATCGTCTCGGCCTCGCTCAACGAGATCCAGGCCGGCCTCTCGGCCTCCGGCGACGAGATCCCCTGGGTGCAGACGAGCTACCTCATCGCCGAGGTGATCTCGATCCCGCTTTCCGGCACCCTGTCGCGGGTGCTCTCGACGCGCTGGATGTTCGCGGTCTCGGCCGGCGGCTTCACGCTGATGAGCCTGATGTGCGCCACCTCCTCGTCGATCGGCGAGATGATCGTCTGGCGCGCGCTCCAGGGCTTCATCGGCGGCGGCATGATCCCGACCGTGTTCGCCTCGGCCTTCACGATCTTTCCGCCCTCCAAGCGCCCGATCGTCTCGCCGATGATCGGCCTCGTGGCGACGCTCGCGCCCACCATCGGCCCGACGGTCGGCGGCTACCTCACCGACCTGTTCTCCTGGCATTGGCTGTTCCTGATCAACATCGTGCCGGGCATCTTCGTCACCGTCTCGACCTGGTTCCTGGTCGATTTCGACCGGCCGAACTTCGACCTGCTCAAATCCTTCGACTGGGCCGGGCTCGCCTTCATGGCGGGTTTCCTCGGCTGCCTCGAATACGTGCTGGAGGAGGGTCCGAACCACGACTGGCTGCAGGACGAGGCGGTGTTCGTCTGCGCCCTGGTCTGCGCCGTCTCGGGCCTGGCCTTCTTCGCCCGCGTCCTCACCGCGCGTCAGCCGATCGTCGACCTGCGCGCCTTCTCCGACCGCAACTTCGCCGCCGGCTGCGCGGCGAGCTTCGTGCTCGGCATCGGCCTCTACGGCCTGACCTACCTCTACCCGGTCTATCTCGCCCGGGTGCGCGGCTACTCGGCGCTCCAGATCGGCGAGACGATGTTCGTCTCGGGGCTGTGCATGTTCGCCACCGCCCCGATCGCCGGCAAGCTCTCGGCGAAGCTCGATCCGCGCGTCATGATGGCGATCGGATTCACCGGCTTCGCCGTCGGCACCTGGATCGTCACCGGGCTCACCAAGGACTGGGATTTCTATGAGCTGCTGTGGCCGCAGATCCTGCGCGGCTGCTCGCTGATGCTGTGCATGATCCCGATCAACAACATCGCGCTCGGCACCCTGCCGCCGGAGCGGATGAAGAACGCCTCCGGCCTGTTCAACCTCACGCGCAACCTCGGCGGTGCGGTCGGCCTCGCGCTGATCAACACGATCCTGAACGCCCGCTGGGACCTCCACCTCGCCCGCCTGCACGAGCGCTTCACCTGGGCCAACGGCGCCGCGCTGGAACGCCTCGACGCCATGCGGCGCCAGTTCGAGGTGTTCGGCGGCGACGCCAACGGCATGGCGCTGAAGGCGCTCAACAACACCGTGCGGATCCAAGGCTTGGTGATGAGCTTCGAGGACGTGTTCCTCGTCCTCACCGTGCTGTTCCTGGCGATGGCCTGCGGCACGCCGCTGATCCGCCGCCCGCGCGGCGCCGCCCCGGCCGGAGCGGGGCATTGAGGGCTCGACTCGAGGGAAGCGACGATGGGGCCGGCTTACAAAGCCTCGTCCGAACCTCCGACTTCGAGTTGGATCTGCAACGTCGATCCGGTCGCCTGGGCGAAGCGGCGCAACGACGTGGTCGTCGGGGCGCTTTTGCCCGTCTCCCAGCGGGCAACCATGGCCTGCGACGTACCGATTCGGCGGGCCACCTCGGCCTGGGACAACTTGGCGCGGTGACGCGCCTCGGACATCGCGAAGGCGAGCTCCATCTCGGGCGCGATCTCGTCCCGCACCACCCGGTAGTTCGGATCAGCGTTCCAGCGCTCGCGAACGGTCTTGAACGGGATCGTCATTACAGCACGCCTCTTGCTCTCTCCGTGGCCAGCTCCAACCACCGCTTGGGTGTCTTCCGGGTCTTCTTCATGAAAGCAGCCACGATCACCACGCGCTGGCCCGAAACCGCCACGTAGAGCGCCCGGCCGTCATTGCCGCCTGCGCTTGGGCGCATCTCCCAGATCTTGTCTTGGAGATGTTTGACATGCGGCTCGTGAAGGCGCTCCAAACCCAGCGACTCGATCCGCTCCACGATCTTGTCCAGGGCAGCACGGACCTTCAGGGGCCATGCGTCGAGTTCGGCCAGGACAGCGTCATTGAGGATTTCGACCTGCCACGGCATGGCAAAATCCTATATCAAAAAAGATATCAAACAAGTGGAATGTGTCCGATCGGATGGCGCGCGGAAGGCCGGCCTCACGCCGCCTTCGCCCCCGCGGCCCGGTCCGGGATGATGATGCGGAAGCGCGCCCCGCCCGCCGTCTCGTCGAGGCAGAGGGTGCCGCCGTTGAGCCGCACCAGCTCCGAGGCGATGGCGAGGCCCAGCCCCGTGCCGCCGGCCCGGGTCGAGCCCTGGAAGGCGGCGAACAGGTTCGCCTTGGCCCGCTCGGGCACGCCGGGGCCGTTGTCGGTCACGAGGACCGTGACCGCGCCCGCGCCGGGCCGCCCGCTGCGGAGTCCCTCGATCAGCACGAGGCCGTCGGCGGTCTTCGCCGCGGCATGGGCCTGGACCGCATTGCGCACGAGGTTGGTCAGCGCCCGCAGGAGTTGCTCGGGATCGACGTCGATCTCGAGATCCGGCGCCGCGCGCACCTCCACGCGGAGATGGGCCGCCGGCATCAGGTCGGCGAGGTCGGTCAACTCCTCGAGCAGGGGCGCCAGCGCCACCATGCGCCGCTGCGGGTTCGGCTCCGTGGCGCGGCCGTAGGCGAGCGTCGCCTCGCAGAAGCGGATCGCCCGGTCGAGGGTCTCCACGAGGCGCGGCGCCACCCGCTGCACCAGGGGGTCGGAGACGCTCTCCAGGCGGTCGCCGAGAAGCTGGGCGGTGGTGAGCAGGTTGCGCAGCTCGTGGTTGATCTTGCTCACCGAGAGGCCGAGCTCGGCCAGCCGCCGCCGCTGGCGCAGCTCGCCGCCGAGGGCCACCTGCATCCGGGCGAGCGCGTTCTCCGCCTGCCCGATCTCGTCGGTGCGCGCCGAGCGCCGGGTGACCCGGTCGGTGCATTCGGGGTCGTCGGCGAAGGCGGTGATGTCGCGGGCGAGCCGGACCACCGGCCGCACGATCGCCCGCTGCAGCACGAAGAAGACGAGCCCGGCCGCCAGCACGGCGATGATGAGGCAGGCGACGAGGAGCCGGAGCGAGAAGTCGGCCAGCGACGCCCGCAGGGGGCCCTCGTCGAGCAGAACCTCGACGGCGTCGAAGCCGTCCTGCCCCGGCCCCAGCGCCCGGATCGGCGCGTCGGTGGAGAGGAACAGCGTCCGGAAGGCGCCGACGACCGAGCCCGTCAGGCCGCGCTCGCGCAGGTCGACCGTCTCGGCCACGGCGGACGGGACCGGCCCGTCGGTGAGATAGCGCCAGGTGTCGCCGACCCGCACGGCGATGGCGCGGGCGCCGACCCCCATGAGCAGGCGCCGGGCGATCTCGTCGGGGACCTGTCCCTCGGGGGTGGCGTTCAGCACGAGGGCGGCGACCCGCGCCGCCGCGACCCGGTCGGACAACCGCGACATCCGGTAGGTCGCCACCGCCGGGACGTAGATCAGGATCTCGGCCAGGACGACGAAGGCCACCGTCAGCAGGAACAGGCGGCCCGACAGGCCGAGCCGCCCGAGCCAGGCGAAGGCGCGCGAGCGCGACGGCGGCGACGCGCCGGCCGGTTCCTCGATATGCCAGGGCAGGGCGGCCGTCGCCGCCGGATCAGTCTGCGCCACGCCCGCCGGCTCGGAGGGCCGGCCGGGAAACGGAAGGCGGGGCCGTTTCAAGCGTCACCCGTCGTTGTCTCGTCCAATCGCCGTTCGAACGGCGCGCCTCTCGTGCCGGCGCCCGCTGTCGCACAGGTTGTGCGGCGGACCGGCGACGCGCGCCATTCGCTTGTGCGCAAGTCTTATGCGCGAAGCGCCCGCCGCTCAAGCCGTCGGCGCAGATAAACTGTCAAAAGAGCAAATCCTGCCAGGGCCGCCAGCGCCGCCACCATGCCGGGCGTCACCAGGGCGCGCAGATCGATGGCTTGCGAACAATCCGTTCCCCCGGCCGCGAGGCAGTCCGCCCTCAGCGCGTCGCGGGTGGCCAGCAGGTCTTCGAGGCCGGCGCCGAGCCCGGCATAGATGAAGGCGCCGGGCGTCAGGCCGAGCAGGGTGGCGAGCGCGAAGGTGCGCAGCGTCACGCCGAAGGCCGCCGGAGCGAGGTTGGTGATCCAGTAGGGGAAGATCGGCAGGAGCCGCATGATCAGGATGTAGCCGAAGCCGTCGCGGCGGAACCCGTCCGCGAAGCGCCCGAGCCTGGGTCCGGCCTTGCGCCGGATCAGGTCGCCGGCGGCGTAGCGCCCGACCGAGAACACGATCGACGCCCCCGTCGTCGACGAGCCGATGGCGATCAGGGCGCCGGTCACGGGGCCGAACAGCAGCCCGGCCAGCACCGTGAGCACCAGCGTCGCGGGCAGCGAGACCACGACCGAGCCGACATAGACGAGACAGGCCAGCGCGACCGCCCGCGCCCGGTCCTCGGCGATGAGCGCCTGAAGCCAGACCCGCGACGCGGAGAGCCGGTCGAGGTCGAGGAGATGCGCTCCGCCCGAGGCGAGGATGCCGACGGAGAGCGCGGCCAGCACCACGAGCGGGAGCCAGCGCAGCCAGGGCCGGCGCGGCCCCGGCGGTTCGCTCAGAGGAGTCCGGTCACTCGGCCCGTCACTCGGCCGACCGCCCTCCCCGCCCTCTGGCATCATCGGCCTGCCTCCGCCGGACGGTGTTCGCGAGTCCGTCCTCAGCCCCGCTTGCGCATCCGCAGGATCTTGAAGAAGCCGCCGGGGAAGGTCGGGGCGAGGCCGACGACCTCGACGCCGTTGCGGCGGGCCCAGGCCTCGATCCGGGTCGCCTTGAAGTCCGAGGACCAGCCGATCTTGGTGCAGAGCGGCGCGACGATCTCCTCGACCCGCGCCACCGGCCCGTCGGACTGGCCGAAATGGTTGGCGAGCACGATGCCGCCGCCGGGGCGCACCACCCGCAGGAACTCGGACAGCGCCGCCTCCGGGTTCGGCACCAGGGTGATGAGGAACTGCGCCACCACCGCGTCGAAGCTCGCGTCGGCGTAGCCGAGGCGGCACACGTCCATGACCTGGAGCCCCTTCACGTGGGTCAGCCCCTTGCGCCGGACCTTTGCGCGGGCGCGCTTGAGCATGTCCTCGGACAGATCGACGCCGCAGACGAAGCTGTCGCGGGGATAGTAGCCGAGCGACAGGCCGGTGCCGACGCCGGCCTCCAGCACCCGCGGCCCGTGGGCGACCGCCGCCTCGACGGCGGCGCGGGCGGCGGGCTCGGTGAGCTTGTCGTAGACGACGTCGTAGACCGGCGCCCAGCGGGCATAGGCCTTGCGCATCAGCTCGGTGGTCGGCCCGGCCTCGGGCGCCCGCTCTCTCAGCATCTAACCGTCACCCTCTCCGATCGCGGCTCACGACGCCTCCCCGCCCGGGCACGGGCGCGGCCTGGAGCGCGTGAACGTCAATGAAATTGCGGGAAATCCAATCCGGCGCGGCGCGAAGCGATCCCATCAGGCCGCCTCGGCGGCGCCTGCCTGCAACGCGCCGATGCGCCGGATGGTGCCGCCGCCGAGCACCTGCGCGCGCGGGCCGTCGTCGGCGTAGATCACGCAGGCCTGGCCCGGCGAGACGCCGTCCTCGGGGACGATCAGCTCGACCTCGGCGCAGGCCTCGGCCGCGTTCCACGACAGGCGCGCCGGCCGCGGCTCGCGGGTCGAGCGCACGCGCACGGCCACGGGCCGATCCGCGACGTCTTCCGGCGCGCCGCTCCCGAGCCAGTTGAGGTCGGCGAGGCGGATGCGGCGGGTGGCGAGCGCCGCGCGGGGTCCGACCACGACGCGGGCGGTCTCGGGCTCGAGCCGCACCACGTAGAGCGGTTCGCCGACCGAGAGCTTGAGGCCGCGGCGCTGGCCCACCGTGTAGTGGATGATGCCCTCGTGCTCGCCGAGCCGGCGGCCGTCGAGATCGACGATCTCGCCGGGGCGGGCCGCCTCGGGCCTGAGCTTGGCGATCACGTCGGCGTAGCCGCCCTGGGGCACGAAGCAGATGTCCTGGCTGTCGGCCTTGTCGGCGACCGCGAGGCCGAG
>NZ_BPRD01000302.1 GCF_022179745.1 Methylorubrum podarium | reverse complement strand
CGTCCGCGAGGGCGGCGCGCTGCTCGTCCTCGATGGCGCTGCCGAGCGGATCCTCCATGCCGACGGCGCGGCTCTGTCGCTGCGGGCGGGTGTCGCCGATTCCGAAGGCGTCGTCCTGCCCGCTCTGCGGTTGTCGGCGCAGATCGGTCGTGCCGGCACCCTCGACGCGCGGCCGCGCATGGTCCGCCTGCGCTTCGATCCCCGCGGTGTCGCCCCGCCGGTGGTCGCCCTCGCCGCGCGCGTCGAGATCGCGCCGGGCGATCCCGTCCTCCTCCTCGCACCGATCGGCGCCTTGCCGGCCCTGCGGCCGTTCGAGACCGCGTCGGCGAAAGTCGATCCGGCGCCCGAGGCGGTGGTCTCCTCGGACGTCGTGCCGGAGGCCTCGAAGCCCGATACGACGCCGCAGCCGGCCGCGGAGACGGGGGATCTGCCGGTGCGCCTGATCTGGCGCAGCGACTCCGGGGGCGTGCTGACGCACATCTCGCGCACCCATCCCGACCTTGCCGAGGCCCTGCTCGGCCGGCCCTGGGCGCTGCTCGCCGCCGACGGCGTGATCGAGGGTGCGGCGCTGACGGAGGCGCTCTCGGCCCGCCGCACCTTCCGCGCCCTGCCGCTCGTGGTGCACGGGCGGTCCTACGAGCACGACCTCGAAATCTCCGGTGCCCCGTCCGGTCGCGCGACGGAGGATTTCTCCGGGTTCGGCGGTTTCGCGATTCTCGGCGAGCGGCGCCCGCGGACGATCGCGCACGAGGAGCCCGCACCCGACGACGGGCCGGAGGCGGAGCCCGTCCGCGAGCCGGAGCCGGACGCCGGCCTGTCGGTGAACGAGCATGCGGCCTTCCGCGAGGTGGCGCGCATCCTCGGCTTGCGGTTCGCGCCCGACGAGGCGGCCGAGGACGCGGCGCCGGTCTCCGCGCAGCCCGAGGCCGCGGCGAAAAACTCCGTCATGCCGTTCCCGACGCCGCCGTCCCGGCTCGCGGAGACCGAGGCCCGGGCCCAGGCGGCCCTGACGGAGCTGCTCGAAAGCCTGCCGGTCGGAGTCCTGGTCTACCGCGGAAGCGAGATGCTGTTCGCCAGCCGCACCTTCCTCGGCCTCACCGGCTACACGGACCTGCCGGCCCTGCGTCAGGCCGGTCTCGCCCACCTCTTCCGCGGCCTCCCGCCGAGGGACCGTGAGATCGTTGGGCCGGTCCCCTTCGCCCGGCCCGAGGGGGGCACGGTGGCGCTCCTGGTCGATCGGGCCGGTCTCGTCTGGGAGGGGGCGCCGGCCGAAATCTGCCTCGCGCGGGCGACGCCGGCCGCCGGAGCGGGTCAGCTTCCCGCCGTGCCGGCCAATGCCGCGCGGCTGCGGGCGGAGAAGGTGCTGGATAGCCTGGAAGAGGGGGTCGTCACCATCGACGCCGAGGGCCGGGTCGTGGGCCTGAATCCGAGCGCGGCCGAACTCGTTCACGCCCATCCCAAGGAGGTCGTGGGCGGGCGCTTCGCCGATCTCTTCGCGCCCGAGAGCCTGACGGCCCTCGAGACCGCGGTCACCAATTCCCGGCGCTCGGGTGCGAGCGAGATCCACGGCGTCACGCCGCGCACCGGGGCGGCGGCCCTGCGCCTGCGCATCGCCCGGCTGCTGGGCGAGGACGCGCCGGGCTACTGCGCCAGCCTGCGCGAGATCCGCGACGAGGACACCGCGCCTCCGGCCGCTTCCGTCGGCCAGCCCGCGCCGCGGAGCGAGACCGAGGCGGAAGCCTCCTGGAGGGCCAACGCGCTCGCCCGCGTCAGCCGCGAGATCCGCCCCTCGCTCAACGCGATCCTCAGCCTCACCGACATGATGCTCTCGGACCGCTTCGACCGGGCGGATGCCGAGCGTCTGGAGGCGTATCTGCGCGAGGTGCGTCTCTCCGGCGGCCGGATCGCCGGCCTGATCGACGATCTGCGCGACCTCGCCGAGATCCAGGCCGGCCGCGGCAAGCTCACCTTCGCCGACCTTGCCCTCAACGATCTCGTCGCCTCCTGCATCGCCGCGCAGCAGGCGCAGGCGGCGCGGGACCGCATCGTCCTGCGCACCAGCCTCGCTCCGGCTCTGCCGGCCATACGGGCGGACGAGCGCTCGATCCGGCAGGCGACGCTGAACGTGCTCGGAAACGCCATCCGCGTGACCGAGGCCGGCGGGCAGGTGATCATCTCGACGACCCTCGCCGAACGAGGAGAGGTCGCCCTGCGGGTGCGCGACACCGGCACCGGCATGACCGAGGACGAGTTGACCAGCGCGCTCGAACCGTTCCGCGCCGATGTCGGCCCCGACGCCGAGGGCGAGGAGAAGGGGTTCGGACTGACGCTCACCAAGGCGCTCGTGGAGGCCAATCGCGGCCGCTTCCGCATCACCAGCCGCAAGGACGAGGGCACCCTCGTCGAGATGCTGTTTCCGGCCGCCTGACAGAGCGGCCGGCGCCCGGTCCGGTCGCGTGCGTCCGGTGCGTCGAGCGCTCAATTCTTGTGGAACGACAAGCGTTTCGCGGATTTATCAGAGACTCGTAGCGCGAGCCGGAGGGTCGGCGAAAAACCCACAATCAATTAGTGCACAACTCGATTGCGCAAAATTGCAGAACTCGACTTTTTGGTGCTTGCCGGGTGTCTTCAACTGCGCTTATGAGTTCTGAGGAAGCCCCGGCTGCGCGGACCTTCGCGATACGATCGGGCACCGGCAGGGAAGAAACCCAATGAGCGAGAAGGTCATCGACGTTCAGGATGCCTGGCGGGAGCGGGCACTGATCGACGACGCCAAGTACAAGGAAATGTATACGGCCTCCGTCTCCGATCCCGAGGCGTTCTGGGCCGAGCACGGCAAGCGGATCGACTGGTCGACGCCGTTCAGCAAAGTCAAGAATACGAGCTTCGCGCCGGGCAACGTCTCGATCAAATGGTTCGAGGACGGAAAGACCAACGTCGCACTCAACTGCATCGACCGTCATCTCGCGACCCGCGGCGACCAGACCGCCATCATCTGGGAGGGGGACGACCCCAACGAGTCGAAGCACATCACCTACAAGCAGTTGCACGCGGAAGTGTGCCGGATGGCCAACGTCCTGCGCAACCGCGGCGTCGGCAAGGGTGACCGCGTCACGCTCTATCTGCCGATGATCCCCGAGGCCGCCTACGCGATGCTGGCCTGCGCGCGGCTCGGGGCCATCCACGCCATCGTCTTCGGCGGCTTCTCGCCCGACTCCCTGGCGAGCCGCATCAAGGGCTGCGGCTCGAAGCTCGTCATCACCGCCGACGAGGGGCTGCGCGGCGGGCGCAAGGTGCCGCTCAAGGCCAATGTCGACGAGGCGATCAAGCGCCTCGATCAGGATCTCGTGGACCACGTGATCGTGGTGAAGCGCACCGGCGGCAACGTGGCGATGGAGCCCGGCCGCGACGTCTACTACCACGAGGCCGCCGCGCAGGTGACGGACGAGTGCCCGGCCGAGGCGGTCGAAGCCGAGCACCCGCTCTTCATCCTCTACACCTCGGGCTCGACCGGCCAGCCGAAGGGCGTGGTGCACACCACCGGCGGCTATCTCGTCTACGCCGCGATGACCCACCAGTACGTCTTCGACTACCACGACGGCGACATCTACTGGTGCACGGCGGATGTGGGCTGGGTCACCGGCCACAGCTACATCGTCTACGGCCCGCTCGCGAACGGCGCGACCACGCTGATGTTCGAGGGGATCCCGACCTACCCGTCGAACTCCCGCTTCTGGGAAGTCATCGACAAGCACAAGGTCAACATCTTCTACACCGCGCCGACCGCGATCCGCTCGCTGATGGGCGGCGGCGAGGGGCCGGTGAAGAAGACCTCGCGCGCCTCGCTCCGGGTGCTCGGCTCGGTCGGCGAGCCGATCAACCCCGAGGCCTGGGACTGGTACTACCGCGTCGTCGGCGATTCCCGCTGCTCCATCGTCGATACCTGGTGGCAGACCGAGACCGGCGGCATCCTCATCACGCCGCTGCCCGGCGCCACCAAGCTCAAGCCCGGCTCGGCGACGCGACCCTTCTTCGGCGTGCAGCCGGTGATGGTCGATGCCGAGGGCAAGGCACTCGACGGTCCTTGCGAGGGCAACCTCTGCATCAAGGACAGCTGGCCCGGCCAGATGCGCACGGTCTACGGCGACCACGAGCGGTTCGAGCAGACCTACTTCTCGACCTACAGGAACCTCTACTTCACCGGCGACGGCGCCCGCCGCGATGCGGACGGTTATTACTGGATCACCGGCCGCGTCGACGACGTCATCAACGTGTCGGGCCACCGCATGGGCACGGCCGAGGTCGAATCCTCGCTCGTCGCGCACCCGAAGGTCTCGGAGGCCGCGGTCGTCGGCTATCCGCACAACGTGAAGGGCCAGGGCATCTACGCCTACGTCACCCTCAACGAGGGCGAGGAGGGCTCGGACGAGCTGCGCAAGGAACTCGTGACCTGGGTCCGCAAGGATATCGGCCCGATCGCCTCGCCCGACCTGATCCAGTTCGCGCCGGGCCTGCCCAAGACCCGCTCGGGCAAGATCATGCGCCGTATCCTGCGCAAGATCGCCGAGGACGATTTCGGCTCGCTCGGCGACACCTCGACCCTCGCCGAGCCGGCGGTCGTCGACGATCTGATCGAGAACCGGCAGAACCGCTCGGCCTGAGCGCGTTCCGACAGGTCCGGCCGCGCCCCGCGCGGCCGGAGCCGTTTCACGC
The DNA here is from genome assembly GCF_022179745.1 of Methylorubrum podarium. Taxonomy (GTDB): domain Bacteria; phylum Pseudomonadota; class Alphaproteobacteria; order Rhizobiales; family Beijerinckiaceae; genus Methylobacterium; species Methylobacterium podarium. Next base: position 2,294 of record NZ_BPRD01000302.1, on the reverse strand, counting down.
ATGGTCCACGGACCGGAGGACACCGTGCCGGGCGCCCGCTTCGGGCGCCCCGGTCTCGGCTTGCGCTGGGGCGAGCGCCAACGCCCCGATTGTCATCATCACAGAATAAGCAGCCGATCCCGGCCGGTCGCCGCGCCGGGATACGATCGCGCCGGAGGAAATTCATGAGCACCTTACAGACGGCGGGGCCGTCCGCGACGCCGGACGCCCGCTCGCTCCACGGAGCGGGAACCCTCGACATGCCCGAGCCCGATCACCGGCTCGATCGCATCGCCGAGCACCCGACCTTCAAGACCCTGGTCCACGAACGCACGCGCTTCGGCTGGATCCTCACCGGCCTGATGCTGGCGGTCTATTTCGGCTTCATCGGCCTCATCGCCTTCGACAAGGCGCTGCTCGCCACCAAGGTCGGCGGCACCGCCTCGCTCGGCTTCTACATGGGCATGTTCGTCATCGTCTTCGCCTTCGTGCTGACCGGCCTCTACGTCGCCCGCGCCAACACCCGCTACGACCGGCTCTCGTCCGACCTCATCCGGAGCCTCGCCAAGTGAGCCGCAGCGTGATCTGTCTCATCCCCCGAGCCGCCCTGTTCCTCGGCGTGACGCTCGCCCTCGGCATGGGGTCGGCGCTCGCCGCCGGCCCGGACCTGGGGGCCGTGCAGAAGCAGGCCACGAACTGGCCCGCGATCTTCATGTTCCTGTTCTTCGTGCTGTTCACCCTCGGCATCACCTACCGGGCGGCCAAGGGCTCCAAGTCGGCGGCCGACTTCTACGCCGCGGGCGGCGGCATCTCGGCGCGCACGAACTCGCTGGCGATCGCCGGCGACTACATGTCGGCGGCGTCCTTCCTCGGCATCTCCGGGCTCGTCTATTCCTCGGGCTTCGACGGCCTGATCTACTCGACGGGCTTCCTCGTCGGCTGGCCGATCGTGCTGTTCCTGATCGCGGAGCGGCTGCGCAACCTCGGCAAGTTCACCTTCGCCGACGTCGCGAGCTTCCGCCTCGACCAGACCTCGATCCGCATCATCTCGGCCACCGGCACCCTCGTCGTGGTGGCGTTCTACCTGATCGCGCAGATGGTCGGCGCGGGGAAGCTGATCCAGCTCCTGTTCGGCCTCGACTACCTCTACGCGGTGGTGATCGTCGGCGCGCTGATGATCATCTACGTCGCCTTCGGCGGCATGAAGGCGACGACCTGGGTGCAGGTCATCAAGGCCTGCCTGCTGCTCGGCGGCGCGACCTTCATGGCCGGCGCCGTGCTCTACCTCTACGACTTCAGCCCGGAGAAGCTGTTCGCGGCCGCCGTGCAGACGCATCCGAAGGGCGACGCCATCATGGCGCCCGGCGGCCTCGTCTCGAACCCGATCGACTCGATCTCGCTCGGCGTCGGCCTGATGTTCGGCACCGCCGGCCTGCCGCACATTCTGATGCGCTTCTTCACGGTGTCGGACGCCCAGGCCGCCCGCAAGTCGGTGTTCTACGCCACCGGCCTGATCGGCTACTTCTACATCCTCACCTTCATCATCGGCTTCGGCGGCATCGCCCTGCTGATGTCCGATCCGAGCTACTTCAAGCTCGGTGCGGACGGCACGACCTACGACAAGATCAAGGACATGGTCGGCGGCTCCAACATGGTGGCCGTGAACCTCGCCAACGCCGTCGGCGGGCCGTACTTCCTCGGCTTCATCTCGGCGGTGGCCTTCGCGACCATCCTCGCGGTGGTGGCGGGGCTGACGCTGGCCGGCGCCTCGGCGATCAGCCACGATCTCTACGCGCAGGTCTTCGCCCGCGGGCGGACCACGGAGCGGGCGGAGGTGAACCTGTCCAAGTTCTCCGCCGTCGCCATCGGCATCGTCGCGATCTATCTCGGCTACGTCTTCGAGAACCAGAACGTCGCCTTCATGGTCGGCCTCGCCTTCTCCGTGGCGGCGAGCTGCAACTTCCCGGTCCTGACCATGTCGATCCTCTGGCGCGGCACCACGACCTGGGGCGCCCTGGCGGGCGGCCTCGTCGGCCTGGTCGCGGCGGTGGTCATGGTGGTGCTGTCCGACGCGGTCTGGGTGAAGACCTTCGGCCATCCGGCGGCGCTGTTCCCCTACGCGAACCCGGCTTTGTTCTCGATGCCGCTGGCCTTCCTGACGATCTGGGGGGTCTCGAAGATCGACCGGACCCGCCGGGGGGACCGTGAGCGCGCCGCCTTCGATGCCCAGTTCGTGCGCTCGGAGACCGGCATCGGCGCTTCATCCGCCCACGCGCACTGAGCGTCGGCATAGATCAACCTGGAAGGGCGCGGCC
>NZ_BPRD01000301.1 GCF_022179745.1 Methylorubrum podarium | reverse complement strand
CCGACGAGGCGCGCGCGGGCTTCGCCGAGACGCCGCAGGCGCTGTTCTCCGCCGGCCTCGCCCCTCCGGGCGCCGACCTTCGGCCCGAGCCGGAGGCGAATCCCGAGGCCGAGACCCATCCGCTCGGCGCCGCCCGCGCGCAGATCCACGAGACCTACATCCTCGCCCAGACCCGCGACGGCATCGTGCTGGTCGATCAGCACGCCGCCCATGAGCGTCTGGTCTACGAGCGGCTCAAGCGCGAGCGCGCCGGCGGCGGCGTTGCGCGGCAGGGCCTCCTGATCCCCGACGTGGTCGAGATGGCGCCCGAGGAGGCCGACCGCCTCGTCGAGGCCGCCCCCGAACTGGAGCGGCTGGGCCTGAGCCTGGAGGCGTTCGGCCCCGGCGCGGTGCTGGTGCGGGCGGTGCCGGCGGCGCTCGCGGGCGGCTCGGTGAAGGGGCTCGTGCTCGACGTGCTCGACGCGCTGGACGCGAGCGGCGTCGAGGAGGGCGGCCCGGCGGGCGAGGGCGATCCCGACCCGGTGAGCCGGCGTCTCGACGCGCTCCTCTCGCGGATGAGCTGCCACGGCTCGATCCGCGCCGGCCGCCGCCTCAAGCCCGAGGAGATGAACGCGCTGCTGCGCGAGATGGAGGCGACCCCGCTCTCCGGCTCGTGCAACCACGGCCGCCCGACCTTCGTCACGCTGGGCTTGGCCGAGATCGAGCGGCTGTTCGGGCGGCGGTGAGGCGCGAGCCGACGGGCCGCTCCGACTTGGCGCGGGCCGGCCGCGTGCGGTAGCCTCAGTCCAGACGGGAGAGGCCCGGCATGGCAGAGTCGGCACGGCGTCGCTGGACCATCGAGGAATTCTTCGCCTGGCAGGAACGCCAGCCCGACCTGTACGAACTGGTCGGCGGTCAGCCTCAGCTCATGGCCGGCGCCAAGAACGTGCACGATGACATCGTCGTCAACATCCTCACCGAACTGAAGAACCAGACGCGCGGCTCCGGGTGTCGGCCGTTCACCAACGACGGCGCGGTTCAGACGGGCCCCTCCCAGATCCGGCGGCCGGATGTCGGGCTCGATTGCGGGAACCGCAAACCCGGTGCGTTCACGGCGGCAGGGCCACGGCTCGTCGTCGAAGTCCTGTCGCCGAGCACGCGCGATTTCGATGCGATCGACAAGCTCGGCGAGTACAAGGCGGTCGATGGCCTCGACGCCATCCTGTTCGTCGAGCCGAACCAACCCGTCGTCCGGCTGTGGTTGAGGGGGGCGGACGGGTCGTGGTCGGCGAGAACCATCGAGGGTCTCGATGCGGAGATCGACCTGCCGCAGATCGGGGTCACCCTCCGCATGGCGGCCGTCTATGACGGCGTCACGTTCCCGCCGACGCCGCGGCTCGTCGTCGAGGACGAGGCCGCGGCGCTGAAATCCGGCCGCTGAACGCGTCGTCCGCGGCAGGTCACAGGCGCTCGAGGAGGCGTTCGGCAGGCTCCGCCCTTGCGGGCACGCCAGCGGGCGCCGGAGTCAGGCCGGAATGCCGAGAGCCAGGGCCGCGGCGCTCGGCGGCGTCCGCGGACGCGGCATCCGCGCCGCCGGGCAGGGCGGCGGATCGTCGTCGTCGTCCCGGCGCCGGCGAAGGAACCGGTGCAGGTTCGAGAGCCGCCGCGGGCGCCGGGGCAGGGGCCGGCCTCCCGGTCGGGCCGGTTTCGCCGAGGGCGCCTCCCGGTCGAGCGTGCCGAGCGCGGCGAGGACGGCATCGAGCGGCACCGGCTCGGCCCTGAAGCCGGCGAGGCAGCGCAGCGCGGGGGCGTTCTCCAGGGCGCAGGCGTCGGACGCCCAGGACGCCAGGATCGCGCGCTTGTCCGCGCGGGAGAGGAGCGGGTGGGCCAGCACCTCGCGCGGGTGGCGGAACACGTCGCCGGGGGCGACGCGCGCCTGCCACGCGTCGAACGAGGCGGCCGGGGTGCCGGCCGGGTTCACGGGTCCGGCATTCACGGGGCCGGAATGGCGGAAAGAGGTCTCCATCATCGTCACGGGTCATCTCCCTGAAGGCACGGGGTTCGCGTGCGAAAAGGAAGGGATCCCCGGAAGCGCGGGCCTCCGGGGATGTCGGCTCGTGTTATGGGTCGCGCGTCGGGTCAGGCGGCCTTGGACTGGCCCTTGGATTGGCCCGCGGACCGGTCCGTGACCTGAACCGGCGCGTTGTCCTGCCCGACGGCGGCCTGGCTGCCGCCGATGGCGATCCGGCGCGGCTTGAGCGCCTCCGGCACCTCGCGCTTCAGCTCGACCGTGAGCAGGCCGTTCTCCAGGCTGGCGCCGGTGACCCGCACGTGCTGGGCGAGGTTGAAGGTCTGGCGGAAGGTGCGGCCGGCGATGCCCCGGTGCAGGTACTGACGCTCGCCTTCCTGGGCTTTCTTCTGGCCCGCGACGAGGAGCGCGGTGTCGTGCTGGGTCAGCTCGATCTCGTCGGGCGCGAAGCCGGCGACCGCCATGGTGATGCGGTAGCCGTCCTCGGACACCTTCTCGATGTCGTGGGGCGGCCAAGCGGCCGAGGTCTCGGCCTGGTCGAGCAGGGAGAACAGGCGGTCGAAGCCGACGGTGGAACGATAGAGGGGAGCGAAATCGAAGGTCCTCATGACCACATCCTCCTGGGAGCAACGTGATGACGAGGGCCGCCGGACACCTGACGTCCGGCGCCCACCATGCGAGCCCGTTCGGGCCTCGCACGCGCGTAAACGTGGTCAAGCGAACCGGGTTCCGGCTTTGCTCGAAATTTTTCGCGATCCGCTGTCCAATCCACGCACCTGCCGGATCTGAGGCGGCAACCGGAGGCTCACGCAACACGCGGCCTCCGACCATTCTCGTCCCTGGGCGATGACAGCGCGGCGGGCGTTTCGCGGGAGACTCCGTGTCCGCCCTCGCTCGGTGCCGGGGGCTCCTTGGAGTCAGTTGCCTGTCCGATCGACAGGGACAACAATGACGATCTCTCATCCATCGAGGAGATGAGCCGTGGCGACCATGAACGTGAGTCTTACCCCCGAGATGCTGTCGTTCGTGAACGAACTCACGCGTTCCGGCGGGTATGCCTCGGCGAGCGAGGTCGTTCGGGACGGCTTGCGCCTGCTGGAGCAGGAGAAGGCGGCCGAGGCCGAGAAACTCGCAGTCCTGAGGCAAGAGGTCGGAGCCGGCTTGGCCGACCTGCGTACCGGCCAGTTCGGCGACAGGACGGCCGTCGAGATCGCCCAAGACATCGCCCGAAAGACCGGTCGTGCGCCATAGGCTCACGCGCCGGGCGGACACGGACATCGAGCATATTCTCGAGGAGACACTCCGCGCCTTCGGTCCGACTCAGGTGCAAGCCTATGCACAGTTGATTGACCGCGCGATCGCCATGGTGGCCGAGGTACCCGAGCGCCCATCCTCGCAGGGCAGACCGGATCTCGGGCCGGGAATCCGCTCGTTCCATGTCGCCCTCGCGAGCGGATGTCGACGGTCGGCGTCCCACATCCTGTACTTCACGATCACGGATGCGATGGGGGCGAGCGCGAGGTCGTGATCCTCAGAGTTCTGCACGACAGGATGGAACCGCGGCTGAGGCTCACCTCCGCGACGGCGGCAGAGGGGACCGCGGACGAAGCCTCGCACGGGCGTTGAGCGATCGAGCGCGGCGTCGCGACGATCCCTGAGCCCTTCCACGCCTCCTCACCCCGCTTCCACCGGCCCGACGCCCCGCAGCAGCGGCACGAACGAGACCGGGCCGAGATCGGTCCTCTCGAACCGGTCCGGCCCGCGCCGGGTCAGGCGCAGCAGCGTCTGCCCGCCGGGCGGTCCGACCGGGATGACGAGGTGGCCGCCGTCGCGAAGCTGGTCCTTCAGCGCCCGTGGCACGTCCGGGCCGGCCGCCGAGACGAGGATCGCGTCGAAGGGCGCCGCCTCGGGCCAGCCCGCCTGTCCGTCGCCGACGCGCAGATGCACCGAGCCGAAGCCGAGCGCGGCGAGGCGGGCGCCCGCGGCCTCGCACAGGGCGGCGTGGCGCTTGACGGCGAAGACCTGCGCGCCCATCCGGGCCAGCACCGCCGCCGCGTAGCCGCAGCCGGCGCCGACTTCCAGAACTCGGTCGCCGGGCCGCAGGGCCAACGCCTCGATCATCAGGGCGACGATGTAGGGCTGGGAGATCGTCTGCCCCGCGCCGATCGGCAGCGGTCCGTCGCCGTAGGCCGCCGCCGCGAGGTCGGCCGGCAGGAAGGCCTCCCGCGGCACGGCGCCCATCGCTTCGAGGACGGCGGCGTCGCGCAGGCCGCGGGCGACGAGGTGCGTCTCGACCATCCGGGCACGGGCCTCGGCACGGTCCGGCACCGCCTCACTCCGTGCCCGCGCCGTCCGCCTCATCGTCGGACGCTTCGTCGGCGGGGGGCGGCGCGGGAGGCAGGTTCGGCGGCGGCAGGCGGCCGGGGCTCGGCGGCGTCGGCAGGCCGGCATCCTCGGTGGCCGGCGGGAGCGGCGCGGGTTTGGTCTCGGGCATCGATCCGTCGCAAGCTGCGGCGGCGCGGGGCGCGCCGCCTTCCCCGATTCAACGCCGGACGCGCCGCGCGGTGTCCGGCCGGCTCCGGCGGCGCCCCTCGACCGGGAGAGACCTCGACATGACCGCCTGTCCCAACCTGTTCGCCGGCCTGCCGGCGCACGCGGATGAGGAACTCTTCGAGACGCTGCTCGCCGCGCCCGGCCTGCGGATCGAGCGCATCGTCTCGACGGGGCAGGCGAGCCCGCCGGGCTTCTGGTACGATCAGGACGAGGACGAGTGGGTCGCGGTGCTTCGAGGCAGCGCCGAACTGCGCTTCGCCGACGAGAGCGCGCCGCGGCGCCTCGCCGAGGGCGACCACCTGCTGATCCCGGCCCACCGCCGGCATCGCGTCGAGCGCACGCAGAATCCGACGATCTGGCTCGCGGTTCACCGCGCGCCGCGCTAGCGCCCCATCCGCCCTGACGGCATCGGGCCGGTGGCTCTAGAGCAGAGTCCTTTTTTTCGAAAGCCGGCAACCACCTTTCGGGACGATGCTCTAGACCTTTGTTCCGACGCGCATTCCGACGACGAACCGGTTGCCACTTCGGCGGAATGCGCTCTAACGCCTGTCCCCATGATCGCGTGCCGCATCGAACCGAAGGGACAGGTCGAGCCGGAGGGGGAGGGCGTCTGGCGCTCCACCGGTTCCGACCCGCAATTCCGCCTCACCCATCCCCGCGGCGGGCGGCTGTTCCCGTTCCGGCTCGCCGCGGGCTGGGTGCGCATCCGGGCCGACCTCGAAGGCTTGGGCGCGACGAAGCCGGTGCCGCTTCTCTACGTCGATGACGGCTCGGGCTTTCGCGAGGACGAGGCGGTCCGCCTCGAGATGCGGGAGGATGGCGGGATCGACGACCTCGTGCGCCTGCCGCGCCGGGTGCGGGGCCTTCGCCTCGATCCACTCGCCGCCAGCGGGCGGTTCCGCCTCGCGCGGGCGACGCTGGAGC
>NZ_BPRD01000300.1 GCF_022179745.1 Methylorubrum podarium | reverse complement strand
TGGCGAAGTACTTCGCCACGTCGTTGGCGATGGAGAAGGTGGTGAGCGCGCCGCGGGTCATCAGCAGCTGCTTGCCGATGCCGACGATCTCGATGAGCTTGGTCGGGTCACTGTCGAGGTCGACCATGTTGCCGGCCTCGCGGGCCGCCACCGTGCCGGTGTTCATGGCGACGCCGACATCGGCCTGGGCCAGCGCCGGCGCGTCGTTGGTGCCGTCGCCGCACATCGCCACGAGCTTGCCCTCGGCCTGCTCGCGCCGGATCAGCGCCAGCTTGTCCTCCGGCGTGGCCTGGGCGAGGAAGTCGTCTACGCCGGCCTCCGCCGCGATGGCCGCGGCGGTGACGGGGTTGTCGCCGGTGATCATCACCGTGCGGATGCCCATCCGGCGCAGCTCGGCGAAGCGCTCGCGGATGCCGCCCTTCACGATGTCCTTCAGGGCGATGACGCCGAGCAGGCGGCCGTCCTTCGCCACGGCGAGGGGCGTGCCGCCGGCCCTGGCGATCTCCTCGGCGATGGCCCGGATCTCGCCCACCGCCTCGGTCTCGGCGGCGGGATGGTACGCCAGGGCGGCGCCGGACCCCCGCGTCGCCGTCGGCTGGCCGGAGACCGAGGCGATCACGGCCTCGACCGCGCCCTTGCGGATTGCGCTGCCCTCCAGATCCACGCCCGACATGCGCGACTGCGCGGTGAAGGGCACGAAGGTGGCGTTCAGCCCGGCCATGTCGCGGGCGCGCAGGCCGACCTTCTCCTTGGCGAGCACGACGATGGAGCGGCCCTCCGGCGTCTCGTCGGCGAGCGAGGCGAGTTGCGCCGCGTCGGCCAGCTCCGGCTCGGAGACGCCGCGGACGGGCCGGAACTCCGTCGCCTGCCGGTTGCCGAGTGTGATCGTGCCGGTCTTGTCGAGCAGCAGCGTGTCGACGTCGCCCGCCGCCTCGACGGCGCGGCCGGACATCGCGAGCACGTTGAAGCGCACCAGCCGGTCCATGCCGGCGATGCCGATGGCGGAGAGCAGCGCGCCGATGGTGGTCGGGATCAGCGTGACGAAGAGCGCCACCAGCACGATGACGGGGATCGATCCGCCCGCATAGGCCGCGAAGCTCGGGATCGAGGCCACCGCGAAGACGAAGATGATGGTCAGCCCCGCGAGCAGGATGTTGAGCGCGATCTCATTGGGCGTCTTCTGCCGCGACGCGCCCTCGACGAGGCGGATCATGCGGTCGACGAAGGTCGCGCCGGCGGCCGCCGTGATGCGGACCTTGATCGCGTCGGAGAGCACCTGCGTGCCGCCGGTCACCGCCGAGCGGTCGCCGCCGGACTCGCGGATGACGGGGGCGGACTCGCCGGTGATGGCGGCCTCGTTGACGGAGGCGACGCCCTCGATCACCTCGCCGTCGGAGGGAATCAGGTCGCCGGCCTCGACCAGCACCACGTCGCCGACCTTGAGCGCGGTTCCGGGCACGGTCTCGTAGCCGGGTCCGCCGCCGGTGAGGCGCTTGGCCGTCATCTCGGTGCGGGTGCGCCGGAGCGCGTCGGCCTGGGCCTTGCCGCGTCCCTCGGCGAGCGCCTCGGCGAAGTTCGCGAACAGCAGGGTGAACCAGAGCCACAGGACGATCTGGCCGGAGAAGAACAGGTCGGGCCCGCCCGCGGCGAGGTCGCGGACGAAGAGCCCGGTGGTGAGCGCCGCCACCACCTCGACCACGAACATGACCGGGTTGCGGATCATGGCCCGCGGGTCGAGCTTGGCGAGCGCGCCGCGGAGCGCCGGCCCGATCAGGGCAGCGCTGAACAGGGATTTTTTCTCACGGGACATGGGTCGGTGCGTCCGGAAAGGGAGCGGGAGGCCCGGCGCGGCCGGGTCATCGGAGGTTTCTTGGGCCGGTCAGGGCGCCGTCGTCCCGGCGGCCAGGGCGAAGGCCGCCAGCAGGGCGAGGGCGCCGAGCAGGGCCACGAAGAGGAGCGCCAGCACGAGGTCGGAGACGCGGACCGGCCGGAGCGGGCCGCCATGCGCCCGATGCCGGGGCAGGCGGCGCGGCGCCGGCCGGGCGCGCGGCAGGCGCCGGGCGGAGAGGGCGCGCGGCATGCTCAGCCCCCCGCCGGAAACGTCTGCCCGGCCGCACCGGCGAGGTGCTCGACGATGGGGCCGAGGGCGAGCGAGGGGAGGAAGGTCAGGCCGCCGACGATCAGGATCACGCCGACGAGCAGGCCCACGAACAGGCCGCCGTGGGTCGGGAAGGTGCCGGCGGAGGCGGGCAGCGTCTTCTTGGCGGCGAGGGAACCGGCGATGGCCAGGGCCGGGATGATGACGAAGAAGCGGCCGACCAGCATGCCGACGGCGAGCAGGCTGTTGTAGAACGGCGTGTTTCCGGAGAGCCCGGCGAAGGCCGAGCCGTTGTTGGCCGCCGCCCAGCGGGCCGACATGTAGAGCGTGTCGTCGAGCAGCGGGTCGGCGGTGCCGACCGTGAACAGGGCGGGCGGCAGGCCCTTCAGGTCGGCGTAGAGCGGCGACACGTCGGGCCGGCGCCGGTCGATGCCCTCGCGGACGTAGCCGTCGGCGAAGCGCTTCAGGTCGGTGGTGTTGATGACGAGCCGCTCGTTGCCCCAGAGCCGCACGCTCGGAGTCAGGCCAAGATCGAAGAAGCCGGCATTGAGGTTGGCGCCGCGGAAGGCGCGGGGCAGGCCGTGGCGGTCGCGCAGGCGCAGCAGCGTCATCACCGCGAGGTGGGCGCCGACGGATTCGCCGCCGATGGTCAGGGCGTGAACCCCGAGTTCCGCCTTGCCGGGGCCGGCGAGCCAGAGGGCCGCGGCCTCGCAATCCTCGAGGGCGGCCGGATAGGGATGCTCCGGCGCCAGCCGGTACTCCACCGAGAGGCAGACGAAGCCGCAGGTGTCGGCGATGCGCTCAAGCCAGGGATCCTGCTCGTCCGCCGCGCCCCAGACCCAGCCGCCGCGGTGGATGTGGAGGTAGGCGCCCCGGGCCTTGCCCTGCGGACGGATGACGCGGAGGGCGAGCGGGCCGCCCGGTCCGTCGATGGTCAGGATCTCGGCGCGCGGGCTGCGCGGCATCGCGGGGGATGCCTGCGTCCCCGCCCGGCGCCGCGCCCGCACCTCCTCAATGGGCAGCGACCAGGGATCGGCCTGTGCGGCGTGGGCTGCCACGATCTCGGCGTTGAGCGCCTTCGTCTCGGCATCGATGGTTGCCGGGTCGAACAGAGCGTGATCGATCATGGCCTTCGTCAAGTCGCGCGGGGTGGAGGCATGGGGCCGGCAGGGCCAGATTCGGCCTGCCATCTTGAGCGGAACGTTCGAGGATGCCATCTGGCTGCTACCCCGAACGCGTTGATTGAAGCGATCACCCCGCGGTTTGGCATGAGTGTGGCGGTGAAGCAACGCCGTTGCGGGGTTGCCACGAAGTCTTGAGGATCAGGCGAGGATACCGACCGAATGATCGGCGATCACGAGACCCGGCGTCGCCCTCCCCTCGATTCCGGCGCCTACCCGGCCGATCCGCGCGCGGCCGCCCCGCGCCGCCGCTCCGGCCTCAACCGATTCCTCGGCGGCTCGCCCGCCGCGGTGTTCGTGAAGCTGCTGTTCCTGTCGGTGCTGGTCGGCTCGGTGATGGCGATGCTCGGCCTGACGCCGGGCCTGCTGTTCTGGCACCTCTACGATCTCACCCGCTCGCTGATCGACCTCGGGCTCGACACCTTCCACGATTTCGGCCGGTGGATCCTCGCCGGCGCGGTGGTGGTTGTGCCGATCTGGTTCATCGCGCGCCTGATGACAGTGTCGCGGGAGCGCTGACGCGCCGCCGCTCGTTCCGTGTCGAGAACGTCGCCGCCTCGGCGAGAGCCCGTGCGACACAGCAACAGCTTAGAACCGTTCCGATTGCCTAGCCCTCGCGAACGGTTCTAAGAGACGTCAAGAGAAGCAAGAAACCGCATCGAGGCGCGTCGTGCAGACCAATTTCGCTCCCGAGCAGCTCGCCGACCCCGCCATGGCGGCCTCGGAGAAGATCCTGCGCACCTGCGTCCATTGCGGGTTCTGCACCGCGACCTGCCCGACCTACCTCCTGCTCGGCGACGAGCTTGATTCACCGCGCGGGCGCATCTACCTGATCAAGGATATGCTGGAGGGCGGCAAGCCGGCGAGCCGCGAGGTGGTGAAGCACGTCGATCGCTGCCTCTCCTGCCTGTCCTGCATGACGACCTGCCCGTCGGGGGTGCATTACATGCACCTCGTCGATCACGCCCGCACCCATATCGAGAAGACCTACCGGCGCCCGCTCTCCGACCGCGCCCTGCGCGCGGTGCTGGCCCTGGTCCTGCCCTACCCGAACCGGTTCCGGCTGGCGCTGCTCGCGGCCAAGCTCGGGGCGCCGTTCCGGCCGCTCGTCGCCCGGCTGCCGCGGGTCGGCAACCGGCTCGCGGCGATGCTCGACCTCGCCCCCGCGCAGCTGCCGAACCGCAACCGGACCGACCGGCCCGGCACCTTTCCCGCCGATCCCTCGGCGCAGGAGATCAGCGCCCTCTTCCAGACCGGCGAGGACAGGGGACCGGCCCCCCGCCGCGGCCGGGTCGCGCTGCTGCGCGGCTGCGCCCAGAGCGTGCTGCGGCCGGACTTCAACGAGGCGGCGATCCGCCTGCTCAACCGCCACGGCGTCGAGGTGGTCCAGCCCAAGGGCGAGGGCTGCTGCGGCGCGCTGACCCACCATATGGGCCGGGAGGATTCCGCCCACGGCCACGCCCGGCGCACCATCGATGCCTGGATCGCCGAGATGGACGGGCCCGGCCTCGACGCGATCGTCGTCACCGCATCCGGCTGCGGCACGACGATCAAGGATTACGGCTTCATGTTCCGCGACGACCCCGCCTATGCCGAGAAGGCGGCGCGGGTCTCGGCGATCGCGAAGGACGTGACCGAGTACATGGCCGAGATCGGCCTGCTGCCGCCGGTGGAGGATACCGACCTCGTGGTGGCCTACCATTCCGCCTGCTCGATGCAGCACGGGCAGGCGATCCGCACCGAGCCGAAGACTCTCCTGAAGAAGGCCGGCTTCACGGTGAAGGACGTGCCCGAGGGCCATATCTGCTGCGGCTCGGCCGGCACCTACAACATCCTCCAGCCGGAGATCGCCGCCCGCCTGCGCGACCGCAAGGTGGCCAATATCGAGCGGATCAGGCCCGACCTGATCGCCACCGGCAATATCGGCTGCGCCACCCAGATCGGGAAGGGCACCGACATCCCGATCCTGCATACCGTCGAGCTGCTCGATTGGGCGACCGGCGGGCCGCGGCCGGAGGCGCTGGCGAATCTGCCGGAGCGGCCGGCGGCTGCGCGAGTGCTGGCTTAAGGTCAAGATTGATTTTCCCGCTATGCACAATTGAAGGCCGCGCCTTCCTTGACCTCGCTGCAGGTGCGAATTAGGCCCGCAACCAGTGTCGGCCCGAGATCGTTTGCAGCTTCATGACAGAGAACCCCCCAGAGCCGCCCGTCGTCCTCCTCGTCGAAGATGACGGCCTGCTGCTGATGGAAGCGTCCGATACGCTGGCGGAGGCAGGGTTCAACGTCCTCGAAGCGCACCACGCCGACAAGGCCCTCGACGTGCTTCAGGATCGCCCCGACGTGGAGATCCTGATGACCGACGTCGACATGCCGATGGGCTCGATGGACGGCTTCGCCCTGGCCCGCGTCGTGGCCCACCGCTGGCCGGAAATCCCGGTGCTGATCGTCTCCGGCATGGGCACCCCGGGCCCCGGCGACATGCCGGAGGGGGCCCGCTTCATTCCGAAGCCCTACGCGCCGACCATGCTGGTGCGAACCCTCAAGGCCTGCCTCAAGCGCGCCGCCTGACCCGCGCTCCCAGACGTTTCGCGCATGGCCGATGCGCGCGAGGACCAATCACGGGTTCCGTCGCGGATCGTTTCGCGGCAGAAGGCGCGTGAGACCGGTGCGCCGCCCCCGCGCCCCGACAGACCGATCGATTCAGGTCCCGCCATGACCGCCGAGCCAAAGACCCTCCGCCTCGCCACGCAGGCGGTCCATGCGGGCGCCGCGCCCGATCCCGCCACAGGCGCGCGGGCGCAGCCGATCTACTTCACCAACGGCTTCGTGTTCGATTCCACCGAGCAGGCGGCCGACATCTTCGCGATGCGCAAGACCGGCTTCTCCTACTCGCGCGGCTCGAACCCGACGGTCGCCGCGCTGGAGCGTCGCATCGCCGCGCTGGAGGGCGCCAAGGCGGCGGTGGCCGTCTCCTCCGGGCAGTCGGCGGTGCTGCTCGTGATGATGACGCTGATGCGGACGGGCGACGCCTACGTCGCCTCGCCGCGCCTGTTCGGCGGCTCGCTCGGCCTGATGCGCCGGCTCGAAGGCCGCTACGACCTGACGCCGCACTTCGCCGCCGACCTGACGCCGGAGGCGTTCGAGGCGGCGATCACGCCGCAGACCAAGGCGATCATCTGCGAGTCGATCGTCAACCCCTGCGCCACGGTGATGGATCTCGAGGGTATCTCGGCGGTCGCCAAGCGCCACGGCCTGCCGCTCGTGATCGACAACACCCTGGCCTCGCCCGCCCTGATCCGCCCGATCGAGTACGGCGCCGACATCGTCGTCCACTCGACCTCGAAGTTCCTCGGCGGCTCGGGGCAGGTGATCGGCGGCATGATCTGCGACGCCGGCACCTTCGACTGGAAGGCGCAAGGGTCGCGCTACAACCTCATCAACGAGCCCTGGCCGGACTATGACGGCCTGATCGTCAGCGACCGCTTCCCCGAGATCAGCTTCGCCGTCGCCTGCCGCCTGTTCGGCCTGCGCGACCTCGGCCCCGGCCTCTCGCCGATGAACGCCTTCCTCACGCTCACCGGCATCGAGACGCTGCCGCTGCGGATGGAGCGCCACTGCGCCAACGCCAAGGCCGTGGCCGCCTACCTGAAGGACCATCCGGCGGTCGAATGGGTGAGCTACCCGGCCCTGCCCGGTCAGAAGGGCGAGGCTCTGGCCAACCGCTACGTGCCGCAGGGGCCGGGCTCGATCTTCACCTTCGCGCTCAAGGGCGGCGAGCCGGCCGCCCTGCGCTTCATCGCGGGCCTGGAGCTGATCTCGCACCTCGTGAATATCGGCGAGATCAAATCGCTGGCGATCCACCCGGCGACCACGACCCACCGCCAGCTCCGGCCCGAGGAGCGGGCGGCGGCCTGCGTCGGTCCCGAGACGGTGCGCCTCTCGATCGGCCTGGAGGATCCGGAGGATCTGATCGCCGATATCGAGCAGGCGCTCGCC
>NZ_BPRD01000299.1 GCF_022179745.1 Methylorubrum podarium | reverse complement strand
GCACGGAGGGTCTCTTGTTTGGTGAACCATTCGTTGCCCGCCGCGATAAAACTCGCCTTAACCCTCGGGCCTCAAGATCGTCCCCTCACAGCCGCTTCCGGCACCGGACGGGAGACGATCCGTGACGAAGCCAGTCGCCGAGACCAAACCAGCACGGGGCGCGAGTGCCGCGCCGCCGCTGAGCCCGAGCGTGCGCCGCCACCTCGGCAAGAGCCTGCGCAGCCACTACGCCGACAGCCTCACCGAGCCGGTCGGCGAGCGCCTCGAAACCCTGATCGGCCGCCTGGACACGCCGCAGGACCGGACGACGCGCTCCTGACCTTTCGAGGACGATTGCCCTCACGCCGAAACACCCGGCCACGACGGAGGCGGCCGGGGTGTTCAGAGCCTGTTTGCTTTCGCTCTTTGACACCGAACCAGCGCGATGCCGCGATTATTCCAGTCCTCCCCCCTCATCCTGAGGTGCGGAGCGAAGCGGAGCCTCGAAGGAGGGCTCCAGGGATCGCGCGACCTCTGGAGCCTTCCTTCGAGGCTGCTTCGCAGCACCTCAGGATGAGGGGAGTTGATCGGATAAGCCCGTCAAACAGGCTCTCAGACGTTGCGGTGGGGGTTCGCGCGCGGGAGCGGCGCGCTCAGTCGAGGGCGACGGCGACCAGGGAGAACAGGCCGGCCAGAAGCAGGTTGCAGGCGATGAGGACGACGACCGTCATGGAGTGGCTTCGCGGCTGAGAGGAAATCGGACAGGCATCGGGGGATGGCGGGACGAACCGCCGTAGGGAGAGCGTCTAGCGGGAGAAGCTTGACGGAGTGCTCATCCCGCCCGATTGCGGCGCCGGCACGGCCCGGTTCGCCGAAAGCGATGCAGGAAGATCACAGAGGTCGCGCGACGATCGCTCCGTGCCCGCTTCCTTGGCCCTCCCGCGTGAACCCGCCCTGAACCGCGGCGGCCTTCACCGCTGCGACGCGGCCACAATCGCCGGGCCGCCGAAAACCGATAGGCTGTTTTCCGTCTCTCCCCCGCAATATTGCCAAGATTTGGTTAACGGACTAGGCTCGCGACGTCCCGTTTCGAGACAGGATCCGGCCATGATCTCTCTGAGTGAGTCCCTCCTCACTGCCGCCGGCCTGTTCGGGCTCGGTGCCTCCGCCGCATCGGTCGGAAGCCCGGCGTCGCGGGCTTTTTCGGACTTCTCCCCCGAGGACGGCGCGCGCCTCGCCGAGGGACGAAGCCCGTCGCCGGAGGATGAGGCGGCGGACGACCCCTTCTTTACGGCGGTCGCCGATGCCCTGCGGGAAGCGGGCTACCTGGATTCCTGAAAATCGGTTGATTAAGCCTGCCTGATCCGCCGCCCGTCGCGGGCGCTCAGGAAGGTTGCCGTCCCGCATGTCCAGGTCCTCCGCCGTGTCCCCCGACGTGCTCGCCGCCATCGGCGGCACGCCCCTGATCCGGCTGCGCCGCGCGTCCGAGGAGACCGGCTGCACGATCCTCGGCAAGGCGGAGTTCCTGAATCCCGGCCTGTCGGTGAAGGACCGGGCGGCGCTCTCGATCGTGCAGGACGCCGAGGCGCGCGGCCTGATCCGGCCCGGCGGCACCATCGTCGAGGGCACGGCGGGCAATACGGGAATCGGGCTCGCGCTGGTGGCGTCCGTCCGCGGCTACCGCACCGTCATCGTGATCCCCGAGACGCAGTCGGCGGAGAAGAAGGAGACGCTGCGCTTGGCCGGCGCCCGGCTCGTCGAGGTGCCCGCCGTCCCCTTCGCCAACCCCAACAACTACGTCCATGCCGCCCGCCGCCTCGCCGAGCGGCTGGCCGAGACGGAGCCGGCCGGCGCCTTCTTCGCCGACCAGTTCGACAACGTCGCCAACCGCCGCGCCCATGTCGAGGCGACCGGCCCCGAGATCTTTGCGCAGACCGGCGGCGCGGTCGACGGCTTCGTCTGCGCGGCCGGCACCGGCGGCACGCTCGCGGGCGTGGCCGAGGCGCTGCGGGCGGTAAAACCGGGGGTGACGATCGCCCTGTCCGATCCCGAGGGGTCGGCGCTCCACGCCCACTACACCACCGGCACGCTCAAGGCCGAGGGCTCCTCGATCACGGAGGGCATCGGCCAGGGCCGGGTGACGCGAAATCTCGAAGGCTTCCGGCCCGATCTCTCGTTCCGGATCCCGGACGCGGAGGCGCTCGGCATCATCTTCGGCCTGATGCGCGAGGAGGGCCTGTCGCTCGGCGGATCGTCCGGCATCAACGTCGCGGGCGCGATCCGGCTCGCCCGGGAACTCGGGCCGGGCCACACCATCGTGACGATCCTTTGCGACGGCGCCGCGCGCTACGCCTCGAAGCTGTTCAACCCCGCCTTCCTCCGCGAGCGCGGCCTGCCGATTCCGGACTGGCTCGGCCCGTCCCCCGAACCCCTGCCCGACTGGA
This sequence comes from Methylorubrum podarium, assembly GCF_022179745.1. Classification (GTDB taxonomy): domain Bacteria; phylum Pseudomonadota; class Alphaproteobacteria; order Rhizobiales; family Beijerinckiaceae; genus Methylobacterium; species Methylobacterium podarium. The sequence continues at coordinate 6,606 of NZ_BPRD01000299.1, read as the reverse complement.
GGGCGTGAGCCGCGGGACACCGCAGGATCACACCGAGCCGGCAACGAAATCGCGGGCGGAAGCGTTGCTGTGAGTGCTCAGGCGACGGTGTTTGAGCAATCCGGAGACGGCCCGACGATGCTCACCACCATTCTGCTCATCCTGCTGATCCTGCTGCTGTTCGGCGGCGGCAACTTCTACGGCGGCGGGCGCTTCCGCGGCCCCGGCTTCGGCCTCGGCGGCATCCTGCTCATCATCCTGATCGTCCTGCTCGCGACCGGCCGGATCTGAGGCCCGGCGCCGTCGCGCCTCACCGCGCGCAGGTGATCGCGACGACCGCGCCGAGAACGGGCGCCGCCGCCCCGCCCAGCGTGGCCGCGGTGCCGTTCGCGGTGCCTTTCGCGGACCCCGTGCCCGCCCCGGCGGACACGCCGCTCTCGCCCAGGAAGGCCGCCACGGCCTTCCCCGGCACGACGGCGTAGCGCGTCGGCGGCATCACCCCGGCGATCAGGCGGGGCGCGGCGGGAAACCGGGCGACGAGCCCGACGAGCCGGCCCGACCGGTCGAGCACCGGCGCGCCGCCCGCGCCGGGCTGGAGCGGAGCGTAGACGCCCTCGGCCGCGGCGCTGGCGGGAGCGACGCTCGGGGGGCCCTTGGCCTGGGCACCGAGCACGAGCAGGGCCTCGCCCTCGGCCGCCGGATCGGTGCGCAGCGGCGGCGGCGTGCCGCCCGCGAGCCCCTCGGCGGCGAGCAGCGCGAGGCTGCCCGACGCGTCGCGCCGCTCGATCCGGGCCGTCGCGCCGCCGATGCGGGGCGCGGGGCAGGCTTCGAGGGCCGAGGCCGCCGTCAGCACCCGCCCGCCGCCGAGGAGCAGGCCGGTCGCGGCGGGGCGCGCCTCGGTCGGCGCGCCGGGCAGCGCATGGGACAGCGCGGGCGCGACCGCCATTCCGGGTCCGGACGCGGGCGGACGCGGGGCCGGACCGGCGGCCGTCGCCGGTGCGGCGGCGGCCGGCATCTCCTCGGGAAACGGTGTGAAGGTGTTGGCCACCGCGATGACGAGACGATCGACCGTGTCGGCCAGCGCCCTGTCGTAGCCGAGGGTGAAGCCGCGGATGCCCGCCGGACCCTCGGCGTAGCGGATATAGGAGCGCCCGCCCGCGGTCTCGGCGGTGACGACGACGAAGTCCGGCTTCCTCAGCTTGTAGGTCACCTTGCGGCCGGGCATCGCGGCGGCGGCCCGCTCGAACAGCGCGTCGAGACTGGTCTCCCCTTGCGGAAACGACTTGGTGTCGAGGGTCACCCGCCCGTCGGCGCTCTGCCAGCGGGTGCCGCCGGGGATCGCGCTCTTCTTCGGCAGCAGCGCCTCCGGCACGCCGATCACGGCGCCGCTCGCCGGATCGGGCTGGACCTTGAAGCGCGCCGCCCGGCGGGCCTCCTCCGCCTCGCGCTTGAGCGCCGCGCGCTCCGGCGGCGCGAGCAGGCCGGTGGGGGCGGCGCCGGTGCGGGTCTGGTAGGTCTGGATGCCCTCGAAGCTGCGCTTGCCGAAGGCGCCGGTGGTCACGCCGTTGTAGTCGCCGGTCCAGACGAGGGCGTCCTGCAGGCCCCGCCGTTCCGCCTCGGGCAGCGCCTCGAAGGCTGCCCGGGCCGCCTCGAAGGCGGGGTCGGGCGCGGGCGGGGCCGGCACGGCGGGCTTCGGCCGGGCCGCCGGCGGCGGAGGGGCCGGATTGTGCGGAGCCGGCATCTGGGCCAGCGCCCCCGTCGCGAGGCAGGCGGCCAGCAGAGCCGGCACGCTGCGAACGATTCGTGTCTGTGCCGCCATCACCCCCGCCCGATTCGATGAGCGGCCGCGATGATGCCAGCGGAACGGTGGCTCTCACAAGCCGCGGCGCGGCCGAGCCGGGGCTTCGAATTCGGGCTGACGCTCCGACAGAACTTTTGCGGCTCCTCACCCCCGTCATTCCGGGTTCGCCTTCGGCGCCCCGGAATGACGGGGGGAGGGTATGGACGAGGTGATCGGCATCCGAGAAGCCGGCCGGATCACGGAGCCGGCCAAGGACCGAAGCCGAGCGTTGCGGCCGGCGCGGCAAGTGATAGCTTGCCGGCCGCGGGCGCCCCGGTTCGGGCGCACCGGCCGGAGGAGACGAGCGCATGTCCCAAGGCAAAGGTCTCGGGCGTCTCGGCGCGGCGTTGATCGGCGCGACGCTGCTCGGCCTCCCCGCCCTGGCCCAGACGCCGCGCCCGGCTGCGCCGCCGCGGTCGGCGACCGCGCCCGTCGCCAAAACCTTCCTGCGCGAGAACCTCGCGAGCGCGGGCGTCCGGCTCGAGACCGCGCTGAAGAGCGAGGCGCCCGCGGGCGGAAAGACGGCCGCGCAATGGCGCCGCGAGGCGGAGGTCGCCGCGCGGAGCGAGGGGGCCGAGCCGGATGCCGAGCTGAACGCCTACGCCGCCGCCGTCGCGGCCGACCCGAACGATGTTCGCAACTGGCTCGACTACGCCCGCGCCGCGAACGCGGCGGGCAACGACGAGGAGCGCTCCGATTATTCCGCCCGGTTCAAGCTGAAGGGCCGCGCGAGCGCCGCCGCCTACCAGGGCTACCTCCGCGCCAAGAATCCGGCGGACGAGGCGCGGGCGCTCGCCCGGCTCGGCGAGATCCAGGCGGCCCAGGCCGAGTGGCGGCCGGCGCTGGAGGCCTACCGGGCGAGCCTCGCGATCCGGGACGAGGCGCAGACCCGCGCGACCTACGAGAGCCTGCGCGCGGAGCACGGCTTCCGCATCCTCGACTACAAGGTCGATTCGGACGCCGCCGCGCCGCGGGTCTGCTTCACCTTCTCGGAGAGCCTCGTCCCGAAGACCGATTACGCCCCCTACGTCGCCGTCTCGGGCGCGGCCAACGCCGCCGTCACGGCGGAGGGCTCCCAGGTCTGCGTCGACGGCCTCAAGCATTCCGAGCGCTACGCCTTCGTGGTGCGCCAGGGCCTGCCCTCCTCCGTCGGCGAGAGCCTGCTGAAATCGGCCGATTACGAGGTCTACGTCCGCGACCGCTCGCCCCAGGTGCGCTTCACCGGCCGCAACTACGTCCTGCCCCGCACCGGACAGGCGGGCGTGCCGCTGGTCTCGGTCAACGCGCCCACCCTCGACGTGGAGGTGCTGCGCATCGGCGACCGCGGCCTGCTGCCCGCGCTCCGCTCGGAAGAGTTCCTGAGCCAACTCAACGGCTCGACGGCCAAGACGATCGCCGACCAGAAGGGCCAGCGCGTCTGGAAGGGCACCCTCGACACGGCCAAGGCCGAGACCAACCGCGAGGCGGTGACCGCCTTCCCCGTGCTGCAGGCGGTCGGCAAGCTGGAGCCCGGCCTCTATCTGATGCTGGCCAAACCCACCGGCACCACGGATTCGTCGGAGGAGGAGTACGGCGGCTACGAGGCGCAGGCGACGCAGTGGTTCGTGGTCTCCGACCTTGGCCTCACCGCCTTCAAGGGCCGCGACGGCGTCCACGTCTTCGCCCGCTCGCTCGCGAGCGCCAAGACGGTCTCCGGCGCCGAGATCCGGCTGATCGCCCGCAACAACGACGTGCTCGCGGTCGCCAAGACCGACGGCCAGGGCCACGCCGCCTTCCCCGCCGGCCTCGCCCGCGGCGAGGGCGGGCTGGCGCCGGGCCTCGTCGTGGCGCAGCTCGGCGACGATTACGGCTTCCTCGACCTCGCGCTCGGCGCCTTCGACCTGTCCGACCGCGGCGTGAAGGGCCGCCCGGCGCCGGGCGGGGCGGAGGCGTACGTCTTCCCCGAGCGCGGCGTCTACCGCTCCGGCGAGACGGTGCAGCTCACGGCTCTTCTGCGCGACCCGCAGGGCGCGGCGGTGAGCGGCCTGCCGCTGACTTTGGTGGTGCGGCGGCCCGACGGCGTCGAGTATCGCCGCGCGGCGGTGGCCGACGAAGGGCTCGGCGGGCGCTCGCTCGCCCTGCCGCTGATGTCGGGCGCGATGCACGGCACGTGGCGGGTCGCGGCCTATACCGATCCGAAGGCGCCGCCGGTCGGCGAAGCGAGCTGGCTCGTCGAGGATTACGTGCCCGAGCGGCTGGAGGTGAGCCTCACCCCGAAGACGCCGAGCCTCACCCGCGGCGAGCCGGCGGTCATCGACGTCGCCGCGCGCTACCTCTACGGCGCGCCGGGCTCGGGGCTCGACGTCTCGGGCTCGGTCGCGGTCCAGGCCGCGGCCGCCCCCGGCATCAAGGGCCTGGACGGCTTTTCCATCGGCCTCGACGACGAGGCCGTGGAGGCGACGACGTCGGAGATCGACGGCAAGGCCACCACCGACGCGCAGGGCAAGACCACCGTCACCGTGCCGGTGCAGGAGGTGGCCGCGCCGCGCGCGCTGGAAGCGAAGATCACCCTCGCCGTCGGCGAGCCGGGCGGCCGGGCGCTGAGCCGCAGCGTCACCCTGCCGATCCTGCCGGCCCAGCCCGTGCTGGCGATCCGCAAGAATTTCGGCAGCGATCTCGCCGAGAACGCGACGGCCACCTTCGACGTGGTCATGGCCGCCCCCGACGGCCGGCGCCTCGCGCAGGACGGCGTGACCTGGACGCTGTCGAAGGTCGAGCGGACCTATCAATGGTACCGCGCCGACGGGCGCTGGAGCTTCGAACCGGTGAAGTCGAGCCGCCGCGTCGCCGACGGGCGGGTGGCGGCCAGCGCGGAGGCGCCCGCGCGCATCGCCGTGCCGGTGGGCTTCGGCCAGTACCGCCTGGAGGCGAGCGTGCCGGGCCAGCCGCAGGCGGCGGCGAGCGTGTCCTTCACCGTCGGCTGGGGCGGCTCCGAGACCGCCGACGTGCCCGATCTGCTCGACCTCACCCTCGACAAGCCGGCCTACGCCGCGGGCGAGCGGCTGCGGGCGCGGCTCGCACCGAAGTTCGCCGGCACGGCGACGCTGGCCGTCGTCAGCGACCGGGTGCACGAGATCCGCGACGTGGCGGTGGCGGAGGGCGGCACCACCGTCGAGATCCCGGTCAAGGCGGAATGGGGCGCGGGCGCCTACCTCGTCGCCACCGCCTACCGCCCGCTCGACCAGTCCGCCAAGCGGATGCCGGGCCGGGCGCTCGGGGTGGCGTGGTTCGCGATCGACAAGGAGAAGCGCGGCCTCTCGGTGTCGATCGAGGCGCCGGAAAAGGTGCGCCCCCGCGGCACCCTCACCGTTCCGGTGAAGATCGCCGGGCTCAGTCCCGGCGAGGAGGCGCGGGTGACGCTGGCCGCGGTCGATGTCGGCATCCTCAACCTGACCCGCTACGAGGCGCCGAACCCGTTTGCCTACTTCTTCGGCCAGAAGGCCCTCGGCCCCGAGATCCGCGACCTCTACGGCTACCTGATCGACGGCATGCAGGGCACGCTCGGCGCGATCCGCTCCGGCGGCGACGGCGGCGCGACCGAACTCGCCGACGCGCCGCCGACACAGGCGCCGCTCGCCCTCTACTCGGGCGTGGTCACGGTGGGCGCCGACGGAACAGCAAAAATTCCGCTGGACCTGCCCGCCTTCAACGGCACCGCCCGGCTGATGGCGACCGCCTGGACGAAGAGCCGCGTGGGCCAAGCGCAAGGAGACGTGATCGTGCGCGACCCCGTGGTCCTCACCGGCACCCTGCCGCGCTTCCTCAATGTCGGCGACCGCTCGCGCTTCTTCGTCGCCCTCGACAACGTCGAGGGCGCGGCCGGCGACTACACGGTCGATCTCGACCTCACCGGCCCCGTCGTGGTGGCGGGCGAGGCGGTGCACACCACGATGCGGCTGGAGGCCGGCGCCAAGGGGCAGCTCGTGATCCCGATCACCGCCGCCGGCCCCGGCACGGCCCGGCTCGACGTCAGCCTGACCGGCCCCGGCATCCAGGGCAGCGCCGGCCAGTCCTTCGCCCTCGGGATCAATCCCGGCACCGGCGCGCTGGTGCGCCGGAACCTGCGCCCGCTGGAGCCCGGCGCCGGCCTCGACCTGACGCCGGACCTGCTCGCCGACATCCTGCCCGGCACCGGCGCGGTCTCCGTCGCGGCCAACCGCGTCGGGGGCATCGACGTCGCCGCCCTGCTGCAATCCCTCGACCGCTACCCCTACGGCTGCTCGGAGCAGGTCGTCAGCCGGGCGATGCCGCTCCTCTACGTCAACGCGCTGGCGGCCGGCGAGAAGCTCGGCCTCGACGGCGGGCTCGACGAGCGGGTGCGCGCGGCGATCGGGCGGGTTCTGGCGCGTCAGGATTCGAGCGGCGCCTTCGGCGCGTGGTCCACGGAGAATGCCGGCGACACGTGGCTGACCGCCTACGTCACCGACTTCCTCACCCGCGCCCGCGAGCGGGGCTTTGCCGTGCCGCAGACCGCCTTCAACAGCGCGCTGGACCGCCTGCGCAACACGGTGGCCAACACCACCACCGTCGAGAACGGCGGCATGGACCTGGCCTACGCGGCCTACGTGCTCGCCCGCAACGGCCGGCCGGTGATGGGCGACCTGCGCTACCTCGCCGACACCAAGCTCGCCGACTTCGCCACGCCGCTGGGCCGCGGGCAGCTCGCCGCCGCGCTCGCGCTGCTCGGCGACCGCGGCCGGGCGCAAAAAGGCTTCGACGCGGCCCTGCAGGCGCTCCAGGCCGAGCGC
>NZ_BPRD01000298.1 GCF_022179745.1 Methylorubrum podarium | reverse complement strand
GCCTACCGGCTGGCCGAGACGCTCGGCGCCTCGCTCGATCCCGTTTCCGGCCCGAGCCTCTACGCCGAACTCGGCGCGCTCAGCGCGGGCGGCATCATGAGCACGACGCGGGCCGAGACCATCGGCCGGGCCGACGTCGTGCTGATCCTCGGCAACCGCCCCTGGGACGGCGACCTGGTCGGCGCAATCGCCGCGCCCCCGAGCCGCGGACGCGCGGCGGGCAGCGAGCGCGCCCTGCTCTCGCTCGGCGGTCCGCAGAACGGCGCGATCCGCCACGTCGCCTACACCGCCGATGCCGGCGGGCTCGCGATCTCGCTGGGTCACCTGCGCGCCTTCGCCAAGGGCCATCTCGCCGGCGAAGAGGCCTTCACCGACCTCGCCCGGCGCCTGTTTTCCGCGCAGTACGGCGTCGTGATCTACGATCCGGAGGAGGTGGGCGAGCTCGGCGTCGAGATGCTCCAGGGCCTGATCCGCGACCTCAACGAATCCACCCGCTTCTTCGCGCTGACGCTGGCCGACCCGTTCCAGGGCCGTGCCGCCGTGCAGCTCTCCGCCTGGACCACGGGGCAGGCGCCCCGGGTCGGCTTCGGCCGCCATCAGCCCGAGCACGATCCGTGGCGCTTCGACAGCGCCCGGCAGATCGCGGCGGGCGAGGCCGACGCCGCCCTGTGGCTCGCCTCGCTCCCCGCCCCGCGCCCGGCCTGGCTCGGAAGCCTGCCCACGGTCGCCATCGTCGGCGAGGGCTCGCCCGAGGCCGCGGGCGAGACCGCGGACATCGTCATCACCGTCGGCGTGCCCGGCCAGAGCGTCGGCGGCGCGCTGTGGAACGAGCGGCGCGGCGTCATCGCCTATGCCGAGCCGAGGGCTCAGGCGGAGACCGAGACGGCGGCCGGCGTGCTCGCCCGCATCCGCGACCGCCTCATCGAGAAGGGTGTCTCATGCTGACCCGCATCCACGGCGGACGGGTGATCGATCCCACGGTCGGGCGCGACAGCGTCGGCGACGTCTGGATCGAGGACGGCCGCGTCGTCGCCCCCTCCGAGCGCGCCCCCGATCAGACCATCGACGCCACCGGCTGCGTGGTGATGGCCGGCGGCGTCGAGGTCCACTCGCACATCGCCGGCGGCAACGTGGTGATGAGCCGCCTGCTCCTGCCCGACCTCTACGTCAGCGAATCCGCGCCCAACGGCCACCCCTTCGCCCATGCCGGCGGCTCGGGCAGCTGGATCGGCGCCAACTACGCGCGGATGGGCTACACCACCGCGGTCGAGCCGGCCCTGCCGCCCTCGAACGCGCTCGCGACCCATCTCGAACTCGCCGACATCCCGCTGCTCGACCGCGGCGGGCTCGCCGTGCTCGGCAACGACGACCACCTGCTCCAGCTCCTGCGCGACGGCGAGGGCCGCCAAGCGGTCCGCGACCTCGTGCAGCAGACGCTGGCCCATTCGCGGGGGCTGGGCGTCAAGTGCATCAACGCGGGCGGCGCCTCGGCCTTCAAGGACGGCGTGCTGAAGCTCAGCCTCGACGACGAGATCCCCTGCTACGGGCTCTCGACGCGCACGATCATGTCGGCGCTCCTCGACGCGGTGGAGGAGATCGGCGTGCCGCACCCGCTGCACGTCCACTGCAACAATCTGGGGCTCCCCGGCGCCGACGACTCCCTCGTGGCGACGCTGGAGGCGGCGGAGGGCCGGCGCATCCACTTCGCCCACGCCCAGTTCTACGCCTACGGCGTCGCCGACCCCGAGAACCCGATGACCGGCGGCTTCCGCTCGGCGGCCGAGCGGATCAACGCGGCGATGGAGGCCCATCCCAACGCGACCTACGACGTCGGTCAGGTGGTGTTCGGCCAGACGGTGACGATCTCGCTCGACATCCTGCGCCAGTTCGGCGGCCGCAAGGGCGCCAAGCCGAAGAAGTGGGCGCTCTCGGCCGGCGACGCCGAGGGCGGCGGCGTGGTGCCGTTCCTCTACCGGCCGCGGGGACCGGTCTCGTCGCTGCAATGGGCGATCGGCCTGGAGCTGATGCTCCTGTCGTCCAACCCCGAGCGCACCATCCTGACGACCGACCACCCCAATGGCGGCGTCTTCACCGAGTATCCGCGCATCATCCACCTGCTGATGGATGCCGAGGAGCGGGCGAAAGAGATCGCGACGCTGCCGGCGGTGGTCGGCGAGCGCTCCGGCCTGCCGAAGATCGAGCGCGAGTACACGTTCAGCGAGATCGCCCAGCTCACCCGCTCCGGCCCGGCCAAGCTTTTGGGGCTGACCGACCGCGGCCACCTGCGCGAGGGCGCCAAGGCCGACGTCGCGATCTACCGCGACGACAAGGACCGCACGGCGATGTTCGCGCGGGCCAAGCTGGTGCTGAAGGACGGCCGGCCGATCGTCGAGGACGGCGAGGTCGTGGCGTGGTTCTCCGGAAAAACGCTCTCGCTCGACGTCGAGGCCGATGCCGGCATGGAGAAGCGGGCCGAGAGCTACCTGCAGGACCGCTTCGGCGCCGGGCTCGACACCTTCGCGGTGCCGGACGCGGCGTTCCCCGAAGCGCAGACCTTCGAGGACGTGGCATGCCGGGCGTGACCAGAATGAACAACCCTCCCCCCTCCGCGGGGGAGGGTGCCTGCGGAGCAGGCGGGAGAGGGGCCGGCTCAGGTCCCTCCGGAACCGGCGCTCCCCTCTCCCGACCCCTGCTGACGCAGGGGCCACCCTCCCCCGCAGAGGGGGGAGGGGTTCCCCGTCCCGAGATCGATGGCTGAGATGGCTGACCTCATCCTCAACGGCATCAAGGTCGAGGACACCTTCGCCGAGGCCTTCGACGTCGCGGGCACCGCGATCATCGTCACCAACGACACGCCGAAATGGGCGATGATCGCGGCGACGGTGATGACGGGCTTCGCCACCTCGGTGATCGGCTGCGGCGCCGAGGCCGGCATCGATGCCGAGCTCTCCCCGGAGGAGACGCCGGACGGACGCCCCGGCGTGCGCATCCTGCTGTTCGGCTTCGAGCCGAACGGACTGAAGGAGCAGCTCCTGAAGCGGGTCGGCCAGTGCATCCTGACCTGCCCCGGCACCGCCTGCTACGCGGGCGTGGAGGGACCGCACAAGATCAAGCTCGGCGGCGCGATCCGCTATTTCGGCGACGGCTTCGCGGTCGCCAAGCGCCTGCCCGACGCGCAGGGGCGGATGCGCCGCTACTGGCGCATCCCCGTCATGGACGGCGAGTTCCTCTGCGAGGATTCGACCCGCGCGGTGGACGGCGCGGTCGGCGGCGGCAACCTTCTGTTCCTCGGCCGGGTCCATTCCGAGACGCTGAAGGTCGCCGAGATCGCGGTCGAGGCCGCCAAGGCGGTGCCCGGCGCGATCCTGCCCTTCCCCGGCGGCATCGTCCGCTCCGGCTCGAAGGTCGGCGGGCGCACCAAGGGCATGATGGCCTCCACCAACGACGCCTACTGCCCGACGCTCAAAGGCCGGGCCGGCTCGGCGCTGCCGCCCGAATGCGGCGTGGTGCTGGAGATCGTCATCGACGCGCTGACCTCGCAAGGCGTCGCCGAATCGATGCGCGCGGCGCTCCACGCCGCCACCGAGATCGGCGCCAAGCATGGGCTCGTCGCCGTCACCGCCGGCAATTACGGCGGCAATCTCGGCCGGCACCACTACCACCTGCGCGACCTGCTGGAGAAACCCGCCGCATGAGGACTCCACGATGAGCACGCTGAGACTGCGCGGTGATCTGCCGGAGCGGGTCGATCTCCTCAACATCACCCCGCTCGCCCTGAGCGGGCTGTCCGAGGCGGAAGCCGGCAAGCTCGCCATCGGCACCAGCCGCCGCGGCCTGACGCTCGGCGACGCGTTCGAGATCCGCCTCGACGGCTCCGACAGCCTCGTGATCGAGGGCGGCTCGTCCCGGCTCGACCGGGTCGGCGCGGCGCTGTCGCAAGGATCGATCCGGGTCGAGGGCGATGTCGGCCAGCGCCTCGGCGAGGGCATGGCGGCGGGCACGCTGACGGTGACGGGCTCCGCCGGCCCCTATGCCGCCACCGGCGCCACCGGCGGCACCATCACGATTCGAGGCGATGCCGGCGACCACGCCGGCGGCGCGGTCTACGCCGCCAAGGCCGGGCTCGACGGCGCGACCCTCGTCATCGAGGGCGCGGCCGGCGACGGTCTCGGCGACCGCATGCGCAAGGGCCTGATCCTGGCGGGCTCGGCGGGCGCCTACGCCGGCTCGCGCATGATCGCGGGCACCATCGTCGTCTCCGGCGGGCTCGGCGACCATCCGGGCTACGGCATGCGTCGCGGCACGCTGATCGCCGGCAGCCACGGCGCGCTGCTGCCGACCTTCGTCGAGACCGGCACGCCGGATCTGGTCTTCGTCCGGCTGCTGGCGCAGAGCCTCAAGCGCCTCGGCGCGGCGCAGGCCGGCCTGCTCGGCGGCACCCTGCGGCGCTACTCGGGCGACCTCGCGACGCTGGGCAAGGGCGAGCTGTTCGTGCCGGCTGCCTGAGGGCGGAGGCCGCGGCCTCCGACCTTGTGCACGCCAATGTCTCCCGTACAGTCAAGGGAAACGGAGGCGTTCATGACGGCGACGGTGACGGCGTCCGAAGCGCGGAAGAATTTCGATCTCTGGCACGACCGTTCCCGGACGGAGCCGGTGCAGATCACTGAGCATGGGCGGGAGACAGCCTATCTCGTCTCCGCCGAAACGTTCCATGAGCTGTGGTCCTGCTACCGCAAGGCGGTCGCCATCGGTGACCTGTCGGATGCCGAGATGGCTTTGATCCTGGCATCCGATGTTCCCGAAGAGCACGCCTACGAGATCTCCGATCTCGACGAGGCGGGGGATGCGACGAACCCGAAGCCTGGAGCGTGACGCTCCCCGAGGATCCGCGTCCCGGTCTCGTTCTCTGTTACGCTTACCTTTGGAAGCGTGAATTCGAAGCGGGCCTGCGTGAAGGCCGTAAAGATCGTCCCGTCGTGGTCGTCCTGGCACGCCGCGACCTCGGCCCCTCGCGGGTCATCTACGTCGCACCGGTAAGCCATTCCGCCCCGGCCGCAAGTCACGAGGCCGTGGAAATTCCGGCGGCCGTCAAGCGCCATCTCGGTCTCGATGACGGGGCTTCCTTCATTTCGGCAACCGAGATGAACGTATTCGTCTGGCCCGGCCCCGACCTTCGTCCGACCTATCGCCCGCTTTCCGGCAATCTCGATGCCGTCCCATGCCATTGGGGCTACTTGCCGAGAGGCCTTTTTCAATCCTTGAAACTTGCCATTGCGCACAATCGCGGGCTGGGCACGGCCGGCATCATCAAACGCTGACCCCGCGGTCACAGAGACGTCATCGGCGGCTATGCCGGCATCTTGGACGAAAGCCCTTGCCGGCCTGCCGGATTCTCCCACCTTGCCTCGAACCGAGGCGCAGGACCCCCGTCCGACCCAAGTCGCTGCGCTCCCTCCGAGCCGAGGCCGCGCATGTTCCTGCTTCTGTCCGTCTGCCTGATCGCCCAGCCCGCGAAGTGCCACGAGGAGCGGATCAACCTCTCCTACGACAGCCCGAACACGTTCATCTGCCTGCGCAACTCGCAGAGCACGCTGGCGGCGTGGCAGGAGGAGCATCCCGACTACCACGTGAAGAGCTGGCGCTGCGCGCCCAAGGGCAGCCTGCCGAACGATCTCTAGGACCGTTTGCCCGGCGGGCCGGGACAAGCCGGCAAAGAGAACCGGCTTGAGGCGCCGCCCCGGCGGTGACATGGTCCGCCCGCCGCCGCGGCGGAGAGGGAGACCATGCGCTCGCTGAAAGTCCGGTTCGCCCTCTTGCTCGGCGGCACGGCGCTGCTCGCCCTGCTGGCGGCGGCCGGCGTGCTGTGGTCGATCCGGCTGACCGAGAACGTCATCGACCGGACGCTCGCCGCCCAGCACCGGCTGGAGCTTCTCGCCGAGCTCTCCGGCCGGCTGGCGCAGTACGGCTTCGCCGCCATCGAGAGCATCGGCAATGCGGACGCGCCGCCCGAAGCCCTGTCGGTGACCCGCGACCGGGTCGATGAGGCGCTCAACCGGGTCGACGACGCCCTCGGCGCCGGCATGGCGACCAGCACCAACCTGGAGGACCGGATCCAGTACGTCGCCCGGACCCGGCCGCTGGCCAACGTGCGCGCCGCCCGGGCGATGCTCGACCGGCAGGTCACCCTGGTGCGGCGGGAGAGCGATCCCGACCGGCGCAAGACCGCGATGCAGGGGGCGCTGAACGCCTTCGGCGCGATGACCGGGCCGCCGCTCTCGCTGCTGGTGGAGGCGGAGCGGCGCAGCATGAATGCGGGCTCGGAGGCCGCCGCGACCCTGTCGCACCGGCTGACCGCCGCCGCCCTCGCGGCGGTGGTGCTGGCGCTCGCCTTCGTCG
>NZ_BPRD01000297.1 GCF_022179745.1 Methylorubrum podarium | reverse complement strand
ACAAGGTCGTCGCCGCCTACCTCGAACTCAGCCGCATGCCGATCTGATCGGCCCCGTTTAAGGATCCCTCGCCATGCGCGCGCTCGCCATCGCCGCCACGGGCATGTCCGCCCAGCAGCTCAACCTCGAAGTCATCGCCAACAACATCGCCAACCTGAACACCACCGGGTTCAAGGGCGCGCGGGCCGAGTTCACCGACCTGCTCTACCAGGCGGAGCGGCAGCAGGGCGTCCCGAACCAGGCGGGCCAGGAGGCGGTGCCGGAGGGCGCGATGCTGGGCCTCGGCGTGCGGGCGGCGGCGATCCGCAATCTGCACCGGCAGGGATCGCTCGCCAACACCGGCAACCAGCTCGATCTGGCGGTGAACGGGCGCGGCTACTTCCAGATCACCAGCCCGGCGGGCGAGATCAACTACACCCGCGCCGGCTCGTTCAACAAGAACAACGCCGGCCAGCTCGTCACCATGGAAGGCTACGCCGTCGATCCGGCGATCCTCATCCCGCAGAACACCACCCAGGTGACGATCAACGAGTCGGGTCAGGTCTTCGCCAAGATCGACGGCCAGGTGGCGCTGCAGAATATCGGCCAGCTCACGCTCGCCAACTTCGCCAACGAATCGGGCCTCGAGCCGCTCGGCAACGGCCTCTACCGCGAGACCCCGGCCTCGGGCGCGCCGGTCGTCGGCAATCCCGGCGACGTGAGCTACGGCCGGCTGCAGCAGGGCTATCTCGAAGGGTCGAACGTCGATCCGGTCAAGGAGATCACCAGCCTGATCACCGCCCAGCGCGCCTTCGAGATGAACTCGAAGGTGATCCAGGCGGCCGACGAGATGGCCGGAACGGTCTCCAAGGGCATCCGGTGACGCCGGCCGCGTCCTCCCCTCCTCCTTCGGCGCGATCCTCCATGCCCCGCAAGACTTTCGTCCGCGGCCTCGTACTCGCCGCCCTCGCCGCCCTCGCCGCCGGCCCGGCCTTCCACGCCGCGGTCCCGGCGCGCGCCGCCGAGGGCATGGCGAATGCCGAGCTCATGCTGCCGGTGCCGACCGTCACGATCTATCCCGGCGACACGATCAAGGAATCGATGCTGCGGATGCAGGCCTATCCCGCGACCTACCGGGCGCGCACGGCCGTCATCGACGCCTCCGCCGCGATCGCCGGCCGCACCGCGCGGCGGATGCTGCTGCCGGGCGAGCCGGTGCCGGTCAACGCCGTGGACGATCCCCGCCTCGTCAGCCGGGGCGCGCCGACGCAGATGGTCTTCGAGGAGAACGGCCTCGTCATCACCGCCATCGGGGCGCCGCTCCAGAACGGCGGCCTCGGCGAGACGATCCGCGTGCGCAACACCGACACCAACCGCATCATCCTCGGCACGGTGATGGCCGACGGCCGCATCCGGATCGGCGCGCAATGACCCGCCGTGGCGCCTCCCTCGCCGCGCCGTCGCGCGGGCAGATGGCGATGCATCGCCGCCTGATCCTCGCCGTCCTGCTCGGCCTGCTCACCGGCCTGGGCTTCGCCGTCATGACCGGGCCGGTCTTCGCGGCGGGCACCCGCATCAAGGACATCGCCACGCTGAAGGGCGTGCGCGACAACCAGATCTTCGGCTACGGCCTCGTCACCGGCCTCCAGGGCACCGGCGACACCCTGCGCAACGCGCAGTTCACCGAGCAGTCCCTGCAGTCGCTGCTCGACCGGCTCGGCATCAACGTGCGCGACGCGCGCCTGCGCACCCGCAACATCGCCGCCGTGATGGTGACCGCCGACCTGCCGCCCTATACCGGCACCGGCTCGCGCATCGACGTCACCGTGACCTCGATGGGCGACGCCACCTCTCTGCGCGGCGGCACGCTGCTGATGACGCCGCTGACCGGCGGCGACGGCCTCGTCTACGCGGCGGCGCAGGGGCCGCTGGCCGTCTCCGGCTTCTCGGTGCAGGGGCAGGCGGAGCAGCTGACGCAGGGCGTGCCGACGGCCGGCCGCATCCCCAACGGCGCCCTGATCGAGCGCGAGGTGCCCGGCACCTTCCGCGACCTGCCCGAACTCGTGTTCGAGCTGAAGAACCCCGACTTCAAGACCGCGACCCAGATCTCGGATGCGATCAACGCGTGGTCGCTCGGCGCCTTCGGCCGGCGCATCGCCAGCGCCCGCGACCAGCGCGCCGTGGTGGTGATGCGCTCGCGCCAGATGGCTCAGACCCGGCTCGTGGCGCAGATCGGCGACCTGACGATCCAGCCCGACACCCCGGCCCGCGTCGTCGTCGACCAGCGCACCGGCACGGTGGTGATCGGGCGCAACGTGACGATCTCCACGGTCGCCGTGACCCACGGCAACCTCACGGTGCGCGTCACCGAGGCGCCGGAGGTGTCGCAGCCCGAGCCGTTCTCCAACGGCCAGACCGTCGTGGTACCGCGCACCGAGGTGAGTGCGCGGGAGGAGCGCGGCAAGCTCGCCATCCTCGGCGGCTCCGACCTGCAGACGCTGGTGCGCGGCCTCAATCAGGTCGGGCTGAAGCCCACCGATATCATCGCGATCCTGCAGGCGGTGAAAACCGCCGGCGCCCTCCAGGCCGAGCTCGTGGTGCAGTGATGAGAGCAACGCTGCGCATCGCCCTGTGCTGGCTCGCGCTCTCCGGCACCGCCCTCGCGGCCGGCGGCGAGCATGCCGACCCGGCCAAGGACGCGGCGATGCGGGCGCTCGCCGTCCGCGACGCCCCGAAGGACGTCTCCGCCCAGGACTACGTCGCCAAGGAGCCGGCCAAGACCGGCTACTGCGCCAACATCGCCGACGCCGCGGCGGATGCCCGCTTCGCCTGGCAGAAGGAGCAGCTCGCGGCGATGGAGCGGCAAGTCGAGGAGCGCATCAAGCTCCTCGAAGAGAAGCGGGCCGAGTACGAGGCGTGGCTCAAGCGCCGCAACGAGTTCCTGGCCAAGGCCGACGAGAGCGTGGTCGCGGTCTACGCCAAGATGCGCCCCGACGCGGCGGCGCTCCAGCTCGCCAACATGCCCGACGAGGCGGCGGCCGCCCTGCTGACCAAGCTCAACGCCCGAACCGCCAGCGCCATCCTCTCCGAGATGGAGGCGGCGCGCGCCGCCGGGCTTGCCCGCGCCATGTCCGAATCCGGCCGCAAGGACGCGACCGCGCCGGCGCCGAAGAAGAACCAGAGGTCGTGATGCGCTCTGCTCCCCCCGCCGCGGCGGCCCTGCTCGCCCTCTCGCTCGGCGCCTGCCAGAGCGACCTCGACCGCCTCGGCCGCCCGCCCGTGCTGACGCCGATCGGCACCGGCCTCAACGCGCCGCGCGAGCCGCTGCCGACCAGCTTCGGGGCGCTCGGCGCGCGCCACAGCTACCACTCGACCTGGAGCCCGGCGAGCGCCGCGCTCTACCAGGATCCGCGTGCCCGCGACGTCGGCGACGTCATCACGGTGAGCATCGCCATCAACGACAAGGCGCAGTTCGACAACGCCACCGAGCGCGAGCGCAGCCAGAAGAGCTTCCTCGGCTTCGATTTCGGCTACGGCGTCTCGGCGCTGAAGGATTCGGCCACCGCCGATACCGGCATCCGCTCCGGCACCGAGACCAAGGGCCAGGGCTCGATCGACCGCAAGGAATCGCTCAGCCTCTCGGTCGCGGCGGTCGTCACCGAGGTGCTGCCCAACGGCAACGTGGTGATCTCGGGCTCGCAGGAGGTGCGGGTCAACAACGAGGTGCGCGTGCTCAACGTCGCCGGCATCGTCCGCCCGCGCGACATCTCGCGCAAGAACACCATCGACTACGACAAGATCGCCGAGGCCCGCATCTCCTACGGCGGCCGCGGGCGCCTCACCGACGTGCAGAACCCGACCCTGGGCCAGCAGGTCTTCGAGACCGTGGCGCCGTTCTGACGGGGGCGAACATGGCAGACGCCAAGGATACCAAGAAGGGCGGCAAGGGCTGGATCGGAGCGCTCGCCCTCGTCACCCTCGTCGCCGTCGGGACCGGGGGCGGGCTCGGCGTCTACCTTCTCGGCAGCGTCGAGAAGTCGGTCGACCTCAAGAAGCGCGAGGAGGCCGACAAGGCGGTGAAGGTGCTCAACTACACCGGCGACCTGAGCCTGCGCAGCGTCGGCTCCGTGGTGGCCAACCTCGCCGAGCCGACCGATTCCTGGGTGCGGATCGAATCCTCGGTGGTGTTCAAGACGGGGTCCCTGCCGAACCCCGACGTGACCCTCGCCGAGATCCGCGCCGACGCGCTCGCCTATCTGCGCACGCTC
>NZ_BPRD01000296.1 GCF_022179745.1 Methylorubrum podarium | reverse complement strand
CGCCGCGGCTCTTTCAACCGGAATCGCCGCGGCCTACATCGGGTTCATGAGCCGCGCGACCCGATCCGCCTTCGACGACGTCCCGCCCGACGGGTTCGACGAGGACGAGAACGAAGCCGCCTCCCTCGACGAGGCGCCCGAGATCGACTTCGATTTCGAGCCCGGCGCGGTCCAGGCCGGCACCGAGATCATCCGCCGCTTTTGGACGACCCTGCCGACCTCGCCCGGCGTCTACCGGATGTTCGACCACAAGGGCGACGTCCTCTACATCGGCAAGGCCAAGAACCTGAAGGCCCGCGTCGGCTCCTACGCCCGCGGTCAGGCGCATTCCAACCGCATCGCCCGCATGATCGCCCAGACGGCGGCGATGGAGTTCGTCACCACGGCGACCGAGACGGAAGCGCTGCTCCTGGAGGCCAACCTCATCAAGCAGTTGAAGCCCCGCTTCAACGTGCTGATGCGCGACGACAAGTCGTTTCCCTACATCCTGCTCACCAGCGACGGGCCGGCGCCGCAGATCGTCAAGCACCGCGGCGCGCGGCGGCGCAAGGGCAACTATTACGGCCCCTTCGCCAACGTCTGGGCGGTCAACCGCACGGTGAACGCGCTCCAGCGCGCCTTCCTGCTGCGCACCTGCTCCGACAGCTACTACGAGAACCGCACCCGGCCCTGCCTGCTGTTCCAGATCAAGCGCTGCTCCGGCCCCTGCACCGGCGAGATCGCCCAGGAGGACTACGACGGACTCGCCGACAGCGCCCGCGCCTTCCTCTCGGGCAAGTCGAACGCGGTCAAGGACCGGATGCGCGAGGAAATGCAGCGCGCCTCCGAGGCGATGGAATTCGAGCGCGCCGCCCGCTTCCGCGACCGTATCGCCGCGCTCTCGGCGATCCAGGGGACGCAAGGGGTGAACACGCAAGGGGTCGAGGAGGCCGACGTCTTCGCCCTCGACGAGCAGGCCGGCCAGTTCTGCATCGAGGTGTTCTTCTTCCGCAACTTCCAGAACTGGGGCAACCGCGCCTACTTCCCCAAGGCTGACCGCTCCATGAGCGCGGATGAGGTGCTGGCCTCGTTCATCTCGCAGTTCTACGACGACAAGCCCGCCCCGCGCCTCGTGCTGGTGAGCCACGCGATCGAGGATGCCGAACTCGTGGCCGCCGCCCTGTCGAGCCGGGTCGAGCACCGGGTCGAGATCCACCGGCCGCAGCGGGGCGAGCGCAAGAACCTCGTCGATTACGCCCAGCGCAACGCCAAGGAGGCCCTCGGCCGCCGGCTCGCCGACACCGCCTCGCAGGGCAAGCTTCTCACCGCGCTCGGGCAGGCATTCGGCCTCGACAAGCCGCCGCGACGGGTCGAGGTCTACGACAACTCGCACATCTCCGGCACCGCCGCCGTCGGCGGCATGATCGTCGCCGGCCCGACCGGCTTCATGAAGACGCATTACCGCACCTTCAACATCAAGTCGGAGGAGCTGACGCCGGGCGACGATTTCGGGATGATGCGCGAGGTGCTGACCCGCCGCTTCAAGCGGCTCGCCAAGGAGGCGCCGCGCACGCCGCGCGAGGGAGAGGTCGGCGAGCCCTTGGCCGCCGTCGAAGGTCAGGCGGTTCCGGCGGCGACCGAGGAGATGGCGGACGATCCCGATTCCTTCCCCGCCTGGCCCGACCTCGTGCTGATCGACGGCGGCGCCGGGCAGCTCGAGGCCGCCCGCGCCTCGCTCGCCGAGATCGGCGTGATCGACGTGCCGCTGGTCGGCATCGCCAAGGGCCGCGACCGCGATGCCGGCCGCGAAACCTTCTTCGTGCCCGGCCGCAGCCCGTTCAAGCTGCCGCCGCGCGATCCCGTGCTCTACTTCGTCCAGCGCCTGCGCGACGAGGCGCACCGTTTCGCCATCGGCACCCACCGGGCGCGGCGCAAGCGCGAGATGACCCGGAACCCGCTCGACGAGATCGCCGGCATCGGCCCCACTCGCAAGCGCGCGCTTCTGCACCATTTCGGCACCGTGAAGGCCATCCAGCGGGCCGCCTTGGAGGATCTCGCCAAGGCGCCGGGCGTCAACGCCGCCACCGCGCGGGCGGTCTACGACTTCTTCCACGCCAACGCTTGAGCCGAGCCCCGTGCCCACAGAGCCTGTGCCCGACGCGGTCCCGACGCAGTTGACGCCCCCTGCGGCCCGTGATTTCACCGCGCCGATGAACGCCGTCCTTCCCCGCCGCCGGTCGCAGGCCTGGACGCTCGCGAACTGCCTCACCTACGGCCGCCTCGTCGCGGTCCCGGTGGTCGTCGTCCTGCTGTTCTGGCCGGACGAGATCGCCGCGCGCTGGGCCGCCTTCGGCGTGTTCGTGGCCGCCGCCATCACCGACTATCTCGACGGCTACGTCGCCCGCGCCTGGGCGCAGAGTTCCGCGCTCGGACGGATGCTCGACCCGATCGCCGACAAGCTCCTCGTCTCGGCCCTCCTGCTGATGCTGGCCGCCGACCGCACCATCGCTGGGATGTCGCTCTGGGCGGCCATCGTCATCCTGTGTCGCGAGGTGCTGGTCTCCGGCCTGCGGGAATATCTGGCGGAGCTGAAGGTCGGCCTGCCGGTAAGCCGCATCGCCAAGTGGAAGACCACCGTGCAGCTGATCGCGCTCGGCGTCCTCGTGGCCGGTCCGGCCGGCGAGAGCGTCCTTCCCGGCAGCCTGACCGCCGGCATCGTCCTGCTGTGGCTCGCCGCCGCCCTCACGCTCTATACCGGTTGGGATTATCTGAGGGCCGGGATCCGGCACGTGATCGACGATCCGCGCTGACGGCGATGAGTGGTGTGAGATGAAGCTCGTCTATTTCGCCTGGGTGCGCGAGCGCGTCGGCAAGCCCGAGGAGACGGTGAGCCCGCCCGAGGGCGTCGCAACCGTGGCCGACCTGATCGGCTGGCTGAGGACGCGGGGCGAGGAATACGCCTACGCCTTCGAGAACGAGGGCGTGGTGCGCGCGGCGATCGACCGGGTCCATGCCAAGCCCGGCAGCGCCATCGCGGGGGCGCGGGAGATCGCCTTCTTCCCGCCGATGACCGGCGGGTGATCCCTCAGCTCAGCGCGTCGCGGAACGCGTCGAGGTTCGAGCGCATCATCTCCAGGTAGCCCGGCGCCGGCCCGCCCGGCGCGCTCAGCGCGTCGGAATAGATCCGCCCGCCGACCTTGGCGCCGCTCTCCCGGGCGATCTGCTGCATCAGCCGCGGATCGGCGATCGACTCCACGAACACCGCCGGCACCCGGTCGCGGCGGATCTGGCGGATGATGCGGGCGACGTCCTTCGGGCCGGCCTCGCTGTCCGTGGAGATGCCCTGCGGCGCCAGGAAGCGCATGCCGTAGGCGGCGCTGAAATAGCCGAAGGAATCGTGGGTGGTGATGATGCGCCGCCGCTCCTCCGGGATCTTGGCCAGCGCCGCGCGGATCTCCGCGTCGAGCGCGTCGAGCTTCTGCGTGTAGGCGGCGGCGTTGGCGGCGTAGAGGCCCGCATGCGCCGGATCGGCGGCGCTCAGGCCGTCGCGGATGTTGGCGACGTAGAGCTTGGCGTTCGCCACGTTCTGCCACGCATGCGGATCGGCGTGGTCGTCCTCGCCGTGAGAATGCCCGTGGTCGTCGTGATCGTGACGGCCGGCGATGGTCTTCACGCCCTTCGAGGCGATGACGACCGGCGCCTTGGTGCCGGAGGCCTTGATGAGGCGCTCAAGCCAGCCCTCAAAGCCGAGGCCGTTGACGACGACGAGGTCGGCCTCGGCCACCCGTCGGGCATCGCCCGGCGCCGGGGAGTAGCCGTGGGCGTCCGCGTCCGGCCCGACGAGGCTCGTCACCGTGACCCGGTCGCCGCCGACCTGCGCCACGAGGTCGGCCAGGATCGAGAAGGTCGCGACCGCCTTCAGCCGTGCTTCGTCCGCCGCGGCGACCGATGGAGAGAGGCCGAGCAGCACCAGACAGACGGCGACGATCCCGCGCCGGACACCCGAACCCATACCGAAACTCCTCCGTTCGGCCACGGTGATAATGTAACATTATCACATCGCCAAGACCGCTCCTGAGAACATGGAGAAGCTTTCATGTTGCAGACACACGCCGGAGACGAGTGGACACACGCCAGAGACGAAACGGACGCATCGTCGCGGGGCTGGGGCCGATGCCCCTGACCTTCGGAGTTGTCCCATGACCAGGAAGCGCGTGACGGGTCTTGTGATGGTGGGTCTGGCGGCGCTCGGTGCGGCCGGCCTCGGGACCGCGGCGGTGAGCGCCGGCGAGCGGGGCGGATCCTTCGCCGACGTGCCCTCGGGCCACCGGCACGGGCGCTGGTCGGCGCTGTCGGCCGAGGATCGGGCCGCCTTCGCGGATGCCCGCATCGCCGGGCTGCATGCCGGCCTGAAGCTGAACCCCGAGCAGGAGAAGCTGTGGCCGCCGGTCGAGACGGCCATGCGCGATCTGTTCAAGCAGCGGGCCGCCCAGCGCGAGGCCAGGAAGGAATTCAAGCGAGAGCGCGGTCGGATGGTGGACGACGCCCCCGGCGCGCTCCGGGCCATGGCCGATGCGGCGACCGCTCGTGGCGAGGCCCTGCGCAAGCTCGCCGACGCCAGCACCCCCCTCTTCGCCACCCTGGACGAGGGCCAGAAGCGCCGCGCCATGATGCTCGCCCGGCCGATGCGGCCGTTCGGCGGGATGCACCGGCACGGCCCCCGGCCCGGCGGCGAGCGGGACTGAGAGCGGCGCCGCTTGATCCCCGGGCCGCGCGGCGGCAAACACCGCGGGCCCCGGCGTTCCGGCCGGGGTCAGCACAGACATGGTTCGATATGGCGCGCCGGCCGCTCCTGAGGGGCGACACCCTTCCCCTGCTCGGGCGGCTCTGGCGGGAATGGCTCTCGCCCCACCGCGCGACGCTGGCGGTCGTGCTCGTGCTCATCACCGTCGTCGGCGCGGCGACGGGCCTCTACCCCGCCCTGATCAAGGCCGCCTTCGACGCCTTCGACCGCAAGGACATGAGCGCGCTGGCCTACGGGCCGCTCATCGTCATCGCCGTCACCTCCGCGCGCGGCTTCGCCCTGTTCGGCCAGACGGTGCTCACCAACCGGGTCGTCACCCGCGTCGAGGCGGACATGCAGGCGGCGCTCTACGCCCACCTGATCGATGCCGACCTCGCCCAGCTCGGCCGCGAGAGCCCGGCCGCCTTCACCCAGCGCTTCACCACCGACTTCGCCTTCATCAAGGAGGCGCTGACCCGCATCTCGACGGTGCTGCTGCGCGACGTCGCCATGCTGGCTGCGCTCGTGATCGCGCTGATCTGGATGGACCCGCTGCTGACGCTCGCCGCCGCGGTCACGGCGCCCCTCGTGGCCGGGCCGGTCAACCGCATCGGCAAGCGGCTACGCCAGGTCTCGACCACGACGCAGGAGCAGATGGGCGCCACCGCGAGCCTCATCACCGAGAGCCTCCAGGGCGCCCGCGTCGCCAAGACCTACGCGCTGGAAGGCTATCTCAAGGGCCGTGCGGCGCAGGCGCTGGACGAGGTGCGCCGCCTCAAGATGAAGGCGGCCAACGCCCGCGGCCGGCTCGACCCGCTGATGGAGATCGGCGGCGGCCTCGCGGTGGCGGGCGTGCTGGTGCTGGTCGGCCAGCGGGTGATGTCGGGCGACCGGACCGTCGGCGACTTCACCGGCTACGTCGCCGCGCTCCTGCTCGCCGCCCAGCCGGCCCGCGCGCTCGGCACCCTCAACGCCATCCTGCAGGAGGCGGCCGCCGCGCTCAGCCGCTACTTCGCCCTGATGGACGAGCAACCGACGATCCGCGAGGCCGCGGCCGCCCGGCCGCTGACGGTGACACGCGGCGAGATCCGCTTCGAGGGGGTGCATTTCCGCTACCGCGCCGACGCCCCCGCGCTCGAGGGGATCGACCTCGTGGTACCCGCGGGCTCCACCACCGCCCTCGTCGGACGCTCCGGCTCGGGCAAGTCCTCGCTCCTCAATCTCGTGCCGCGTCTCCAGGACGTGACGTCGGGCCGCGTCCTCATCGACGGCGCCGACGTGCGCGACGTGACGATCCCGTCGCTGCGGGCCGCGATCGCGGTGGTGTCGCAGGAGGTCGTGCTGTTCGACGACACCATCGCCGCCAATATCGGCTTCGGCCGCTCCGGCGCCTCGCAGGACGAGATCGAGGCGGCGGCCCGCGCCGCGGCGGCGCACGGCTTCATCTCGCGGCTGAGCGAAGGCTACGCCTTCCGAGTCGGGCCGGGCGGCGGGCGGCTCTCGGGGGGCGAGCGCCAGCGCATCTCTCTCGCCCGCGCCTTCCTCAAGAACGCGCCGATCCTGCTCCTCGACGAGGCGACCTCGGCGCTCGATTCCGAATCCGAGCACCTCGTCCAGGAGGCGCTGGAGCGGCTGATGCGCGGGCGCACGACGCTCGTCA
This sequence comes from Methylorubrum podarium, assembly GCF_022179745.1. Classification (GTDB taxonomy): domain Bacteria; phylum Pseudomonadota; class Alphaproteobacteria; order Rhizobiales; family Beijerinckiaceae; genus Methylobacterium; species Methylobacterium podarium. The sequence continues at coordinate 21,223 of NZ_BPRD01000296.1, read as the reverse complement.
TCGCCCACCGCCTCTCGACCGTGCGCGAGGCCGACCGCATCGCCGTTCTGGAAGCCGGGCGCGTAATCGAGCTCGGCCGCCACGACGAACTGGTCGCCGCGGGCGGCACCTATGCGCGGCTGCACAGGCTGCAATTGTCGGATGATACCGTTGCCGCCAGGGATGGCAACGTGCCGGCGTAATGCTACGCTCGGTTGCCATGAGCCTGATCGACAACGAGCAGACCAAACTTCTCGCGACAGCCCTCAACACGGCGGCGACATCGTGCTTCACCGTCGGCATCGCCACGCCGGTTGCCGGCTACCTCTATAATGTCGGTGGCCTGCAGACCTCGCTGGCGCCGGGGATCATGCTGGTTGGCCTCCTGATGTGGTCCGGCGCCGGCGTGATCCTACATCTGACGGCAAGGCAGGTTCTCAGGAGGCTGCAGTCGTGAACGCCTCGTTTCTCGTCGCCTTCGTCGTGACGCCACTCTTTGCCATCCTGCTGGGCTATGCGGCCCTGCGCTGGCACGGATGGGGTCTCGATCGCCGCCAGCGGAAGAATCCGGCCGAGTAGCGACGCCTGCCGTCACCCATCTTCTCGCCTCATGTCACCCCTCCCGCCTCTCGCGCGTCATCCTCGGAACGACAGGAGCGGCGGATGAGATCGGAAAAATTCGGGACGACGCGTGCAGGAGAAACCGTCACCCGGCACACCCTCGTCCGGGACAGCCTTCGCGTTCAGGTGATCGATTACGGCGCGGTCGTCACCGCCATCGAGATCGCCGATCGGGACGGCCGCGTCGCCAACGTCGTCCTCGCCCTCGACACGGTGGAGGGCTACGAGACCGTGAGCCCGCATTTCGGGGCGATCGCCGGGCGCTTCGCCAACCGCATCGCGAACGGGCGCTTCACCCTCGACGGCGAAACCTACGCGCTGCCCATCAACGCGCCGCCCAACACCATGCATGGGGGTCCGCACGGCTTCGCCAAACGCCTCTGGCAGGTGGCGGATGCCGACGAGACGCGCCTCGTGCTGAGGCGGCGGAGCCCCGACGGGGAGGAGGGATTTCCAGGCAATCTCGACGTGGCGGTCGTCTACAGCCTGCCCGAGGCCGGCATGCTGCGGATTGACTACCGCGCGGTGACCGACCGGCCGACGGTGGTGAACCTCACCAATCACAGCTACTTCAACCTCGCCGGCGAAGGCACGGGCGACGTGATGGACCACGTGGTCGCGGTGTTTGCGGATGCCTACGCACCGACGGACGCGACGCAGATCCCGACGGGCGTGCTGGCGCCGGTCGCGAACACGCCCTTCGATTTCCGCGATCCAACGATTCTCGGCGCGCGCATCCGGGAGGGCCACGAACAGATCGTTCTCGCCGGCGGCTACGACCACGCTTTCGCCCTACGCGGACCCGCCGGCACATTGCGGCCGGCGGCCTCCTGCCACTGTCCGGCGAGCGGGCGGCGCCTCGAGGTCGCGACGACGCAGCCGGCGCTCCAGCTCTACAGCGGCAACAACCTCGATGGCGCCCTCGTCGGCCCCACGGGGCGGACCTACCGCTCCGGCGACGGCGTCTGCTTCGAGACGCAAGGGTTTCCGGACGCCCCAAACCACCCGAGCTTCCCGAGCGCGGTCCTGAGACCGGGGGAAACTTTCGCGTCGACCACCACCTATCGCTTCTCGGTGATGTGAGACGCCTGCCGGCTGATCACTTCGATCTTATCCGCGTCATTGCGAGGTGAAGCCGTGGCAATCCAGGGCGCGACTTTTCGGATAGGACGCGCCCTGGATCGCCTCGGCTCCACCTCGCGATGACGGGAGCGGGCAACGCCTGAGGTGATCAATCGCGACAGAGCAGCCGCGATAGGCCGGATGCCAACCTGCAAAACCATCGCTTGACTTCCATCCCGTTTGGTCTGAAATTTCTGTCATGTCAGAAATTTCAGACCAGACGCAAAAGCTGGCGCCCGCGGTGGAGCGGTTCATCCTGCACTGGGGCGATCTCGGCGGACAGTGGGGCGTGAACCGTTCCGTCGCGCAGATCCACGCCCTGCTCTACCTGTCCGACCGACCGCTCGCGGCGGAGGACATCGCCGCGACGCTCGGCATCGCCCGCTCAAACGTATCGACCTCGCTGAAGGAACTCGCGGCCTGGAACCTGATCCGTCGGGTGCCGGTGATGGGCGAGCGGCGCGACTTCTTCGTCGCCGAGACGGATCTGTGGGAGATGGTCACCCGCATCGCCGCCGGCCGCAAGGAGCGGGAGATCGACCCCGCCCTCAAGGCCCTGCGCGAATGCGTGGCCGAGGCCGAGGGCGACCCGAGGGTCGGGGCCGTGGCCTCGCGGCGTCTTAAATCGATGCTGGACTTCACCCAGACGCTCGACGGCTGGTACGCGCAGATGCTGAACGTGCCCCACAATACCCTGGCCAAGCTGATCCGGCTCGGCGGACGGATCGTCCGCTACCTGCCCGTGAAGTCCGAGCCCTGATCCGCCGGCTCGCCAGGTGCGCCGCCCGGAAGGATGTTCGAGGAGGCACTTCGATGCGCAATGCCGCCGAGATGGCCGTCCCGGTCAGCACGCCGGACCGTCCGGCCGAACTGTTCGACCTGCGGTTTCGCGCGCTCGTCCCGGACGCGGATTGGGCGCGTCTGCCGCCCGCCGTGCGGCAGCGCTTCACCAAGCGGCTCGGTGTCGGCGAGAGCGCGGTCTATGCCGGGCGGGTGGTCGAGACCGACCTGACCGCCCTCGGCTGGCTTCTGGCGCAGGGCCTGCGCCTCGTCGGCGCGCCGTTGCCGACGAGCCGCGTCGCCGACGTGCCGAGCGTGGTCGCCGTCACCCAGGACGGGGCCGGCCACGGGCAGATCTGGACGCGGCTCTACGCCCGCGGCACCGGCTTCCCGCAGGCCATCCACTCGGCCAAGCGCTTCCAGGGGCCGACCGGGCTGGAGGAGCGGGTCGGCGCCGGGCTCGGCATGAGTCTGCGGGTTCTGGTGGAGGACCGGGCGCTCGTCTTCCGCAGCGAGCGCTACTTCATCGACCTGCCGGGCGTCCGGTTGATCCTGCCGCGCTGGCTGACGCCGGGTACCCTGACCGTGAGCCACGCCGCCACCGGTCTCCGCAGCTTCCGCTTCGTGCTGGAAATCCGCCACGCCTGGCTCGGCCGCCTGCTGCGCCAGGAGGCGGAATTCTCGGACCATGTCGAGGCGCGCGAGGAGGTCGCCTCCGCCGCGCTGCCGTGAGGCTCAGCCGGCGAGGCGGGCGCCGGTCGGACGGTCGGCGCCCCAGATCTTCTCGAGATTGTAGAAGCCGCGCACCTCGGGCCGGAAGATGTGGACGAGGATGTCGCCCGCATCGATCAGCACCCAGTCGCAGGCCGGCATGCCCTCGACGCGGGCATTGCCGAAGCCCTTCGCCTTCATCTCTTGGATGATCTTGTCGGCGATCGAGCCGACATGGCGCTGGGAGCGGCCGGACGCGATGATCATCGTATCGGCGAGCGACGTCTTGCCCGCGAGGTCGATCTCGACGGTTTCCTCGGCCTTCATCTCGTCGAGGCATCCGAGGGCCAGGGCCTTCAGGGCATCGGAGGAGGCGGGCTCGGAATCGGAGCCGGCGGCTCCCGGCTGAAGGTGTGCGGACAGGGTCTCGTTTCCCGGCAATCGGATTGTGGCGACACCGCCACCTGCTGAAATTGGCCGCTTTCCGCCCGCTTTTCAAGCGGGCGAAGCGCCCTACGCACCTGTCCGCAACGCGGTCGAGGACAGATCGGAGCGCGGCCCGTGCAGGAAGGTCCAGGCCGGCGGGTGCCGGCCGGCCAGGGTCGGCGCGTCCCCTTCCGGAACCCGCGCCGCCGCGAAAGCGCGTGCCGCCCGCGCCGCCGGAGCCTTCAGGGTGTAGCCCGGCCGGTCGATCACCGCGACCGGCATCAGCGCCAGGATGTTCTCGAAGTGGCGCCACCGGTGAAGCGTGCCGAGCGAATCCGCCCCCATGATCCAGACGAAGTGGAGGGTGGGCCGGCGCCTGACCAGCCAGCGCAGGGTGTCGGCGGTGTAGCGGCTGCCGATCGCCGCCTCGAAGCCGGTGACGGCGATGCGCGGGTCGTCGGCGAGCGCCCGCGCCTGCGCCACCCGCTCCTCCAGCGGCGCGAGCAGGCCGTGATCCTTGAGCGGGTTTCCGGGTGTGACGAGCCACCAGACCCGATCGAGCCGCAGGCGCCGCAGGGCGGTGCGGCTGACATGCAGGTGCCCGGCATGCGCCGGGTTGAACGAGCCGCCGTAGAGGCCGACCCGCAGGCCGGGCGCGGCCGGCGGAAGTCTGTGCTCGCGCAGAGGGGCCGCCGTCAGCGCGTCAGGGCCGCGTCTGGCCGCTGCCGTGGACCCGATACTTGAAGGTCGTGAGCTGCTCGACGCCGACCGGCCCGCGGGCATGCATCCGGCCGGTGGCGATGCCGATCTCGGCGCCGAAACCGAACTCGCCGCCATCCGCGAACTGCGTCGAGGCATTGTGGGCGACGATCGCCGAGTCGACCTCGTTGAGGAAGCGCGCGGCGGCCTCGGTGTCGTCGGTGATGATCGCGTCGGTGTGGTGCGAGCCGTTGGCCTCGATATGGGCGATCGCCGCGTCGAGCCCCTCGACCACCTTCGCCGAGATGATCGCGTCGAGATACTCGGTCCGCCAATCCGTCTCGTCGGCGGGCGTCACCCGCGGATCGACGCCTTGCGTCTCCGCGTCGCCGCGCACGGCGCAGCCGGATTCGAGCAGCGCCTCGACCAGCGGCTTAAGGTGGGTCTTGGCGACCGCCGCGTCGACCAGCAGCGTCTCGGCGGCGCCGCAGATGCCCGTGCGGCGCATCTTGCTGTTGAGAAGGACGGTGCGGGCCATGGCGAGGTCGGCGCCCTCGGCCACGTAGACGTGGCAGATGCCGTCGAGATGGGCGAAGACCGGCACCTTCGCCTCCGCCTGGACCCGCTCCACGAGGCTGCGCCCGCCGCGGGGCACGATCACGTCGACGCAGCCGCCGAGACCGGTCAGCATCAGGCCGACCGCCGCGCGGTCGCGGGTCGGCACGAGCTGGATCGCGTCCGCGGGCAGGCCGGTGCGGGCGAGGCCCTCGCTCATCGCCGCGGCGATGGCGGTCGCCGTGCGGTGCGAATCCGAGCCCGCCCGCAGGATCGCCGCGTTGCCGGCCTTGAGGCAGAGCGCGCCGGCATCCGCCGTCACGTTGGGGCGGCTCTCGAAGATGACGCCGACGACCCCGAGCGGCACCGAGATGCGTTCGATCAGCAGGCCGTTCGGCCGCTCGAAGGCGGCGAGCTGGCGCCCGACCGGGTCGGGCAGGCCCGCGACCTTCTCCACCGCCTCGGCGATGGCCGCGACGCGGCCCTCGTCCAGGGTCAGACGGTCGATGATCGCCTTGGTCTGGCCCGCGGCCTGCGCGGCGGAGACGTCGCGCGCGTTCTCGCGCAGGATCTCCGGGGCGCTGGCGCGGATCTGCTCGGCGATGGCGCGCAGCGCCAGATCCTTGGTCTGCGCCGGGGCGAGCGCCATCGCCCGGCCGGCGGCGCGCGCGCGCCGGCCGATGCCGGCCATCAGCGTATCGAGGTCGTCCGCGTCCGCGAAATCGGACTTGAGATTCAGGACAGGCACGTTCCCGCTTCCCGTCTGGCGCCGATCGACCGGCGCGATTGAGCATTTCAGTGCATAGACTGAACGCATATGCACCCTCTTGCGCCCCATTGCACGTCGCTCAGGGGTTGAACAAGCGTCGATCTTCACTCGCCTCGCCGGAACGGAGCTCGTCAGTTGCCGATCATCGCGAGGTCGTCACGGTGGATCATCTCCGTGCGTCCGGCCTGGACGGAGGCGGCGGCGATCTCGCGGCTGGAGCGGCCGATGATGGCGGCGGCGTCGGCGCTGTCATAGGCGACCAGTCCGCGCCCGAGGATGCGCCCCTCGGGGCCGCGGATCAGGACGGTGTCGCCCTTGGCGAAGCTGCCCTCGATGGCGGTGACGCCGACCGGAAGCAGGCTCGCCCCGCCTTCGAGCGCGCGGACCGCCCCGGCATCGACGACGAGGGTGCCGGAGGCCTCGAGCGAGCCCGCGATCCAGGTCTTGCGGGCGGCGGTCGGAGTCGAGCCCGACAGGAACCACGTGCAGCGCCCGCCCTCCCGGACGACCCGGAGCGGGTTTTTCCCGCGCCCGTCGGCGATGACCATATGGGTGCCGCCGCCGGCGGCGATCTTGGCCGCCTCGACTTTGGTGCGCATGCCGCCGCGCGACAGTTCCGAGGCGGGACCGCCGGCCATCGCCTCGATCTCCGGGGTCACCCGCTCGACGACCGGTAAGTGGCGCGCCTGCGGGTCGCTGTGGGGCGGGGCGGTGTAGAGGCCGTCGATGTCGGAGAACAGCACCAGCACGTCGGCGCCGATCATGGTGGCGACGCGCGCCGCCAGCCGGTCGTTGTCGCCGTAGCGGATCTCGGCGGTGGCCACCGTGTCGTTCTCGTTGACGACCGGGACCGCGCGGACTTCGAGGAGCTTCTGCACCGTCGCGCGGGCGTTGAGGTAGCGGCGGCGCTCCTCGGTGTCCTTCGGCGTCACCAGCACCTGGCCGGCGACGATGTCGTGATGGCCGAGCGCCTCGGTCCAGTACCGGGCGAGCGCGATCTGTCCGACCGCGGCGGAGGCTTGGCTCTCCTCGAGGCGGAGCGCGCCGGGAGGGAGGCCGAGAACCGTGCGCCCGAGAGCGATGGCGCCGGACGAGACGACGACCACGTCGACGCCGCGGCCGTGCAGGTCGGCGATGTCTTCGGCGAGCGCGGCGAGCCACGCGTGGCGCAGGCGCCCGCGCGCGCGATCGACGAGGAGGGCCGAGCCCACCTTCACGACGACGCGGCGGAAATCTTCGAGTGCGGGAGGACGGACTACGGTCATGCGACAGTCGTTACGGGCGCGCGGCGACGGCGCGGCGATCACAGGGGCGAATTCGGTTCCTGTGCATGAACCGTCGGGTCTTGGCCAGATCCCGGACGCACATGCACCCCCTGCCGAACGCCGGACCGGACATTTCGCGCGCAACTTGGTCGCGAACGCGTGATGCGTGATGCAAACTATCTCATGTTAAGCCTAGCCGCTGGGGGTGATGATGTCGAAGATGGCGTCCGCGCGAGGTCGATGGGTTTCGCGGCGCCGTTCGATCGCGCGGATCGCCCCGTTGCCGGTCACGGCGCTCGTGGGCCGACGCGTTCTGATCGTCGAGGACGATTATTTCTGGGCCGACGAGCTGCATCGCGGTCTGCTCGGTGCTGGGGCGGCGGTGCTGGATCCGGTCGCGAGCGTCGAGGCCGCGCTCGAAGTCCTCGGCTCTCAGATCACCGTGGATGGTGCGATCCTCAACATCCAGCTCAGAGGCGAGCGCGGTTATGCCGTCGCCGACTGGCTCCTCGAGAGGACGGTGCCGTTCCTGTTCGTGACGGGTTACGATCGGCTCGCTCTGCCGCCCGGCTACGCGGCGCTGCCGCGGCTCGAAAAGCCGGCCAGCGTCGAGGCGGTGATGCGGGCGATGATCGCGCTCCTGCCGCCGGGTTGATACATCATCCGTTTGACCATTTTGGTTTCGCCTGCGTCGTTGCGAGGCGAAGCCGTGGCAATCCAGGGCGCGCCCTTTCCGGAGATGACGCGTGCTGGATCGCTTCGGCTCCGCCTCGCGATGACGGCAGGAAACTCAAGGCGATCAACCGGAAACCGTAGGAGTTCCCGGCGCGGCCATTGAGCGGGAGGGCTGCCGGAGATCAGTGCATCTCGCGCAACAGCCGCTCGGCGACGACCTTCACCGGCTGGCGGCGGCCGATCAGCACGGCGAAGTGCGACTGCTCGGGATCCGATTCGAACCGCGTGCGCGTCCAGGCGACGAGAAATTTCAGGTACTCGGCCCCGAGCAGACGGGTGACCGCCGGATCCGCCCACCAGCGGCCGAGATCGAGCCCGTCTGAGACGACGGGATAGGGGATCAGCGTCTCGCCGTCCCGCAGGGCGTGCCGCAACTCCACGAGGGTGCGGGGCATGTGGTAGCTCGACGTCACCACCGCGACGGTGTCGAAGTGGTGGCGGCGCATCCAGCGCCGGGTCTCGATGGCGTTGCCGATGGTGTTGCGCGCCCGGTAATCGAGATCGACGCAGCAGGTGATCCAGTGCTCTTGGGCCGGGTTGAGGCGCACGATCTCGTCGCGGGTCGTGCGCTCGTTGACGCCGGAGATCAGGAGCCGCCTGCCGTGGCCGGCCGCGAGGAGGTCGATGGCGTCGCCGACGCGCTGCGAGCCTCCGGTCATGGCAACGATGCCGTCGACGCCGTCCAGGCTCGGCCGCTCGGCCTGCTCGACCACCGCGACGAAGGCGAGGAAGCCGCCCGCCAGCACGACCAGGCCGAGGATGGCGAGGCCGAGGACGGCCCGAAGGAGGCGGATGCCGCGCCGCGGACGCGCGCCGTCGTTCCTCATCCGAGAGACGGAAACCTGCGACGCTCCGCGGATCGACAGCGTCGCCCAGGGCCATCCGAGCGCCTCGCACGACGGGTCGCAGGACGGACGAAACTGGAGCCGGCCCGGGCCGGCCGCCTGTCGGCGTGGCGCTCGCGGAAACATGTCGGACGGAAACAGAGGCTCATGACGGTGTCGGTGCCGGGACTCTCGGTTCCGATTGGTTGTCGAAACGTTAACGGATTCGCTTGGTGTGACTCCTATCGGAGGAAGCGGCGGACCGTGAACCGCGACACGGTCGCCGTGACGAGGGAGGCGATCACGCCGATGAGGACGATGATCGCGTAGCCCTGCCAGCCGATCTGGAAGGTGCCGAACAAAGCCTCGATCTCCTCGCCCGCCGGACCCGACCGCCAGGTCCGGGCGACGAAGCCGGCCAGGGCGCAGGTCAGCAGCGCCGCGCCCGCGCCGAGCGCCCCACCCCTCAACCCCAGGCGGAAGAAGCGGCTCTGGAACGCCTTGGCGATGTAGTCGTCGTCGGCGCCGACGAAATGCAGCACCTCGACCACCTCGCGGTTGCCGGCCATGGCGCCGCGGGTGGCGAAGACCACGGCCAGCCCGGTGGCGAACAGCACCAGGAGGACGATGCCGATGCCGATGCCGGCGAAGGTGTTCGCCATGGTCGAGAGGCGCTGGAGCCAGAGGGCGTGGTCGTCGAGGCTCGCCACGCCCGGCAGCGCCGTGGTGAGGGCCGTTCGCAGCGCAGCGAGGTCGGCGGGGCGGTCGCCGGCGAGCGTGAGCGCGATCAGGCGCGGAACCGGCAGGTCCGACAGATCGAGCCCGCTGCCGAGCCAGGGTTCGAGCAGCCGCTCCGATTCCGCCTTCGAGAAGATGCGCGCGCCGGCGATGCCGGGCGCCGCCCGCGCGAGGCTTTCCGCCTGCCGCACGTCCGCCTCGATGTCGCGTCCGGCGCTCGGCCGGACCTGCACGGTCACCTCCTGCGCGACGCTGCCCTGCCACTGGCTGGCGCTGGAGACGGCGATCTCCGCCGCGCCGGCGCAGAGCGCGGCGAGGAAGGTGAGGATGGCGATGACCGCCGCGAGCGCCCGGCTCGCGGCCGAGTCGGTCGGCACCAGCGGCGCGTTGCGGCGGAGGTTGGCCGGCAGCGCCGGCTCGGGAGCGGGCGCTGCCGCCCGGGCCGGGGCCGCATCGCCTCGCGTGGGGGCGCGCACGTCGCTCATGCGCCCTCCACCCGCAGGCGTCCCTCGGCGAGCACCATGCGGCGTGCCTCGACGAGATCCATCAGGCCGTAATCGTGGGTGGCGATCACCACCGAGGTGCCGAGCCGGTTCAGCTCCATGAACAGCCGCAGCAGGCGCCGGGCGAGGCTCGGATCGACGTTGCCGGTGGGCTCGTCGGCCAGGAGCAGTTCCGGCCGGGCGATGAGCGCCCGCGCGATCGCCGCGCGCTGCTTCTCGCCGCCCGACAGCAGCGGCGGCAGGACGTGCATGCGCTCGCCCAGCCCGACCCAGCGCAGCAGCTCCACGACCTCCGCCCGGTAGCTCGTTTCCGCCCGCTCCTGGACGCGCAGGGGCAGCGCCACGTTCTCGTAGGTGGTGAGATGGTCGAGCAGGCGGAAATCCTGGAACACCACGCCCATGCGGCGGCGCAGGCCCGTGAGCGCGTCGTTCGAGATGCCGCTCACCTCCTTGCCGAAGATCGAGACGAGGCCGCGGGTCGGGCGCACCGAGAGGAGAATCAGGCGCAGCAGCGTCGTCTTGCCCGCCCCCGACGGCCCGGTGAGAAACTGGAACGAGTGCGGCGCGATCTCGAAGCTCACATCGGACAAGACCTCCGGCCCGAGGCCGTAGCGCATGCCGACGCTCTCGAACCGGACGACGGGCTCCTCCGCGCCGGACAGGAGGCTGCCCGTTTTCATCCCAGCCGACAAGGCCCGCTCACTCCACTCTCGCCCGACACAGGGTTCCTGTGCCGCATCCGACTTCACGGCCGGTTAACCACACTCGGGGACAACGTTTGTGTCCTTTTCGAGAGCGCGGCAACCCGCTGCCGGGACCTCAAACCGACTCCGGCCCTATCGCCATGCTGATCGTCTGCCCGGCCTGCGCCAGCGAGTATCGTATCGATGCCGAGCGCGTCGGAACCGGCGGGCGCTCGGTGCGCTGCGCCGCCTGCCGCGAGACGTGGTTCATCTCGGCCGACGAGGTCGTCGCCGCCATGTTCGACGAGATGTCGGCGGAGGAGGACCCTGCGCCGACTGCCGCCGTAGAGGATCCGGCGCCCGCAGCCGAAGCCGAGGCGCCTCCTGAGGCCGCCGCGCCGCGTTCGCGTCCGAGGAATGCGAAGACCGCCAAGCGAGCCAAGCCGAACAGCACGACGCGCCGGATCTCGCCGGCGCTGGCCGCCTGCCTCGTCCTCGCCGCCGCCCTGCCGCTCGTCCTGCTCGCCCGCGCCAGCGTCGTGCGGGCCATGCCGCAGACGGCCGGTCTGTTCGCCCGCGTCGGCCTGCCGGTGAACCTGCGCGGCATCGACCTGACCGATATCGCCGCCTTCCGAGTGCCGGCCGAGGGGAGCAATCCGACGCGGCTCGTCGTGGAAGGGGATCTCGTCGCCGTCGCCCGGGATCGCGTCGCGGTGCCGCCGATCGAGATCGAGGTGCGCGACGCCGACGGACAATCGCTCTACCGCTGGAGCGTGCAGGGGCCGCGCGCGAGCATGGAGCCCGGAGAGCGGGCGCGGTTCAAGGCGAGCCTGTCCGCCCCGCCCGAGAAGGGGCGGCAGGTCGAGGTGCGTTTTTCGGACGGGCCGGTTTCCGCCGAGACCGGGACGGGTGAAAGTCGCTAGGATCCCGCTGAGGATTCGTCGTCACCGTCCGGCGCGTGGCCGCGATACAGCGCCTCGAAGTCGCGGCCGCCATAGAAGACGTTGACGACGCGCACCCGGTCGCCCTCGACCCGGTACGCGATGACGGCCGAATGCTCGAACGGTACCGTGCGCAGGCCGGGCTCCAGATCGTCGCGAGGCCGACCGCCGTGAGGTGCGTCGCCGATCCGCGCGCACCGATCTCTGATTCGGCGAACGAATCCTCGCGCGACTGCAAGATTCCGGCTGACATGGAGGACGGTGCGGAAGACGTCGGCCAGATCAGCGAGAGCGTCGGGTTGGAACTCGACGCGCAGCCTACGCACGATCGGCCTTTCGTTCGGCCTCGGCGAACAGAGCCTCCAATTGAGCATCGACATCCGCAAGACTCAGGGCCGGCCGCGGATCATCCAGCGAACGGCGGATGCGGGCGCGGATGGCATTCAGGCGCTCGGCATCCTCCTCGCGCCGACGCTGCCACAGGCGCACCGCGTCACGCAGGACTTCGCTGGTCGAGGCGTATTCTCCGGCAGCGACGCTCTCGCGGACGGCGCGGAGCTGCTCGGGCGTCATCGTGATGCTGATCTTTTCGGCGGACGGCATGCTGGGTCCCCTTGGGCGCGTTGGCGGCGAGAGTAGCATAAAATCCGACTTGCGGCGCGTGGCGCTGTCCCGCCTCCGTCGGACTGCAACGCTGGCGGAGGCCGCTGCCCATGGTATGGTGGTGTGACGGGACGGCTGAGGGCGGCCCGTGCCGTTGAAAGTCCAGCAAAACCATCAAGAGCCGCATGAGCACTGCATCGAAACGCGTCCGCGTCCTGTTCGACGAGGCGGCGATCGCCAAGCGCAACGATGAGTTGGCCGCCCAGATCGTCGCGGCGAAGCCCGAAAACCTTCTCGTCGTCGCCGTGCTCAAGGGCAGCTTCATGTTCGCGGCCGACCTGTTGCGCTCGCTCCATCGTGCCGGGCTCTCGCCGCAGGTCGAGTTTGTGCACCTGTCGAGCTACCGAACCTCGACCGTCTCCTCGGGACAGGTCGAGATCCTGCGCGACGTCCAGAGCGAGGTGCGGGGGCGCGACGTCCTCCTGATCGACGACATCCTCGAATCCGGCCGCACCGTCGTCTTCGCCAAGGACCTGCTGATGGCCCGCGGCGCCAAGCGCGTGCTCACCGCGGTGCTCCTGGAGAAGCCCGGCAAGCGCGCGGTGACGATCGACGCGGATTTCGTCGGCTTCACCTGCCCGGACGTGTTCGTGGTCGGCTACGGCATGGATGCCGCCCACGCCTTCCGCCAGCTCCCCTTCGTCGGCCTCGTCGATTACGACAGCAGCGACGCGGACCTGTTCGGCGGCACCTGAGCAGCCGTTCCAGCAGGCAAATTCCTGATAATTCCGCGACACTTGCCGGAATTCAGCCGCCGATGGAACTCTGTCGGCCTACGACGCTTGACAGGCCACGCTTCCCCGCGGTCACTCGGGCGCAGCGATCCAGATCAAAGGAATGGTAGAGGACGCCCGACCATGGCGCGCATCCTGCTCGTGGATGACGAGGATACGGTTCGCGGCTTCCTCAAGCGCGGGCTGGAGCTCGACGGCCACACCGTCGTCACGGCCATCGACGGCAGCGACGGCCTCGACCGGCTCTCCGAGGCCGGCGGCGGCTTCGACCTGATGCTGACCGACATCCGCATGCCGCTGATGGACGGCATCGCCCTCTCGCTCGCGGCCAAGCGCGACTACCCCGACCTCACGATCCTGCTGATGACCGGCTTCGCCGACCAGCGCGAGCGGGCCCGCGGCCTCGACGCCATCGTCACCGACGTGCTGACCAAGCCGTTCTCCCTGGCCGATCTGCGCTCGACGGTGACGCGGGCGCTGGCGGCCTGACCCGTCAATTCATCTGCCAGATCGTGCCGTTCAGCAGGCAGGCGAAGGCGACCCAGGCGGCGTAGGGCATGAGCAGCCACGCCGCGGCGCGGTCGAAGCGCCACGACAGGCGGATCGTCCACAGGATCATCACGAGCATGGCGAGCGCGACGATCAGCGCGAGGCCGAGCTGGTGGGCGGCGAAGAAGACCGGCGTCCAGGCGGCGTTGAGGGCGAGCTGCGCGGCGAAGGCGGCGAGCGCCAGCCACCACGCCTTCCGCGCCGGCCCCGGCACCGGGCGGGCGCCGAGCAGCCGCCAGAGCGAGATCGCGATGAGCGTGTAAAGGATCGTCCAGGCCAGCGGGAAGACCCAGTTCGGCGGGTTGAAGGCCGGCTTGCGGATCGTCGTGTACCACTCCTCGATGTTGGAGCCGGTGGAGAGCGTGCCCACCGCCGTCACCAGGGCGACCGGAAGGATCGCGGCGGCGAGCCGCGGGATCGGCGGAAGGGCCGGCCGTTCGGGAATGTCCAGGGCGCTCATGCGCTGCGCAACGCTCCGTCGTTCATATCCCCGCCTTGCCCGGTCGGGCGGATTCGCTCAAGCCGGCTCCCGAGCTGACGTCGAGCGAGGAAATCCATGAGCCGGTCCAACGCGCCTCGCGGCGATTCCGATGCAGCGCCCGTCGACGGGCTGTCGCCCGCGGACTGGAGCCCGGCGACGCTGGCCGCGCAGGCGCTCGGCCGGATCGATCCGGTGACGCGGGCGGTGGTCCCGCCGCTCCATCTCTCGACCACCTTTCTGCGCGATCCCGACAACGCCTACCGCTCCGGCTTCTCCTACGCCCGGCCCGACAACGCCACGACGCGCGAGGCGGAGGACGTGATCGCGGCGCTGGAACGGGCGGAGGCCGGCGCGCTGCTGTTCGGGTCCGGCATGGCCGCGGCGGCGGCCGTGTTCTGCGCGCTGGAGCGCGGCGACCACGTGATCGCACCGGAGGTGATGTACTGGGGTCTGCGCCGCTGGCTGCGGCAGGAGGCGCCCCGCCTCGATCTCGCGGTCGATTTCGTCCCGATGCAGGACCCGGAGGCGGTGCGGGCTGCGATCCGGCCGGGAACGACCCGGCTCGTCTGGATCGAGACGCCGGGCAACCCGCTCTGCACCATCACCGACATCGCCCGCGTCGCCGAGATCGCCCGGGCGGCGGGCGCCCGCGTCGCGGTCGATTCGACGGCGGTGAGCCCGATCCTCACCCGACCGCTGACGCTCGGAGCCGACATCGTGATGCATTCGGCCACCAAGATCCTGAACGGCCATTCCGACGTCGTCGCCGGCGTCCTGGCCGGTGCGCGCAAGGATGCTTTCTGGGAGCGCCTCGTGGCGATCCGCGGCGGCTGGGGGGCGATCCTCGGTCCGTTCGAGGCCTACCTGCTGGTGCGGGGCCTGCGCACCCTGCCCCTGCGCGCCGCCGCCCAGAGCGCAGGGGCGCTCCGCCTCGCGCAGCGGCTGGCGGCGCACCCGCTGGTGAGCGCGGTGCTCTATCCCGGCCTGCCCGACCATCCCGGCCACGCGGTCGCGGCGCGTCAGATGGAGGGCGGGTTCGGGTTCATGCTCGCGATCCGCGTGGCCGGCGGCGAGGCGGCGGCGATCGACACCGCCGCACGGGTGGCGCTGTGGAAGCGCGCCACGTCCCTCGGCGGCGTGGAGAGCCTCATCGAGCACCGCGCCTCGGTGGAAGGGCCGGGCACCCCCTGCCCGCCCGACCTGCTGCGCCTGTCGGTCGGGATCGAGGATCCGGACGACCTGTTCCGAGATCTCGACGCGGCCCTGACGGGCGCGCACCGATCGATCGGCTGAGCCGCATGAATTTTGTGGAGGACGGAACGACGCCGAGGGCTTTCGTGCGTTGTCGCGACGACCAGCCCGGAGCCGCGACCCGAACCGCCATGACGAACCGCAAGTCTCTTCTCCCCGCCGTGCTCGCGCTCGGACTCGTTTCCGGCGCGGCCCTGGCTGCGGATGGGCCGCCGGATCTCGACGTCGAGGCGACCTGCAAGTCGGCCGAGCGCGTGCAGCGGACGCTCAGCGACAACCCCAGCAAGGATGCCTGCCTCAATTCCGAGCGCAGCGCCCAGACGGATCTGAAGAAGCGCTGGGGTCAGTTCCCGGCTTCGGCGAAGTCGCAATGCACGCAGCAATTCCAGGCCGGCGGCTTCCCGTCCTATGTCGAGCTGCTGACTTGCCTGGAACTCGCGAGCGGCGCGGTGCCGACGCAGCCGGATCAGAATTCGGCGCCCAAGTCCGACGTCGGCGGCGGACAGGGCGGCGGCAAGAAGGAGGGAAGCTCTCTGACCCGCGAGCCCGCCCCCACCCAGCGCACCAACCCGATCGAGGTGCTGGAGAGCAAGTAGCCCGGCGATCCTCGATGGACGGGACGACGCCTTAGCGGAGCGTCGGCGCGCCGGCCTCGTCGATGGCGACAGGCAGCCAGGAGGCCGACGCGGCGCCGACCGTCGCCGGCTCGGCACCCGCCGTGCGGCCTTGGTGCAGTTCGAGCAGTTCCGGCGCGGGACGGGTGTCGTCCTCCGTCAGGAACAGGCCGCGCGCCTTCGAGCCGAGACCGAGGCGGGTGCTGCTGGTGAGCACGCTCTGAGCCGGGCTCGTCAGCAGGGCCAGGGCGACCGGCGCCATCCACAGGGCGAGCCATGGGCTGCCGGCGAAGGCGAGCAGCACCGCCAGCGCCCCGCCCGCCGCGACCGCGTCGCTCTGGAGACGGAACGCCTCGCCCCACGGCACGCTGCGGTCGTCGCGGGACTGCGCGTCCCAGCGCACGACCCGGCCGAACAGGGTCGTCACCACGGCCCCGGCGGCGAACAGCGCCATCACCGGCCAGAGCAGGACCCAGATCGCCTGTTCGAGCGCCGCGCTGACGAGCAGCGAGCGGGCGCCGCCGAAATCCGCCCGGCGTCGGGGCGAGGCCAGCACGTAGCCGAGGCTCAGGAGCTTCGGCAGCGCCATCACCGCGACGGCGAGGGCGGCGAGCGCCCAGGCGGCGGCGTTGCCGCCGTCGAGCCCGTAGCCGATCAGCCCGAGTTCGCCGGACCGCGCGGCCTGCCAGGTGCCGAGTCCCAGGAAGGCGATCCAGAGCGGGTAGACGCAGTAGCCGAGGATGCCGACGCCGAGATGCCAGCGGCTCGCGCCGAGCAGGCCCTTCCAGGGGAGCACGCGGATATGCTGCAGGTTGCCCTGGCACCAGCGCCGCTCGCGCCCGAGCAGGTCGATGAGGTTGGTGGGCATCTCCTCCCAGGTGCCGCCCATCTCCGGCAGGAGGCGCACCTCCCAGCCGGCGCGGCGCAGCAGGGCGCCCTCGACGATGTCGTGGCAGAGGATCTCGCCCCCGAGCGGCGGCTTGCCGGACAGCACCGGCAGCTCGGCGTTGCTCGCGAAGGCCTCGATCCGCAGGATCGCGTTGTGGCCCCAGTAGGAACCGTCCGGCCCCTGCCACGTCTCCAGGCAGCGCAAGGAGAGCGGCGCATAGAGGCGCACCGCGAATTGCTGGATGCGCGCGAACAGGGTGTCGCGGCCGGCCGCGTAGGAGACGGTCTGGATCAGGCCGGTGCGCGGGTTCTCCTCCATCAGCCGGGCGAGGCGGCGCATGGCGGCGCCGGTCATCAGGCTGTCGGCGTCGAGCACGATCATGAAGTCGTATTCGTGCCCGTAGGTCTCGCAGAACTCGGCGATGTTGCCGGCCTTGCGGCCCTTGTTCTCCGCCCGGCGGCGGTAGCGGATGCGCGGCATGCCGCGGCCCTCGCGCTCGGTCCAGGCCTGGATGCGGGCGAATTCATGTTCCTCGACGGCGCTGATCGCTCCCTCGCGGGTGTCGGACAGGACGAAGATGTCGATGTCCGAGCCGTCGCCGCCCTCGCGCTGGAGCGAGCGGGCCATGACGCGGATCGCCGAGAACACCGCGATCGGATCCTCGGCATGGATCGCCACCACGGCCGCCGTGCGGCTGAGGCCGGTCGGGCGGGTCGAGATCGTCGCGGCCCGCCGCTCCAGTGCGGACAAGGCGCGGTCGCCCATCAGCGCGGCGACGAGGCCGTAGAGGTACTGCCAGGCGGTGAAGGACTGCCACGCCATCAGAACCACGAAGAGGCCGAGCACGGTGCGGCCGAGCCACGTCTCGGGCAGGCCGTAGGCGGCGAGCGCCAGGGCGGCGATGGCGGCGGCGGTGGCCAGGGTCGGCCCGGCCAGGGCGAGGCGGCGCAATCCGAACGAAGCCGGCCGCGGTGCGGGGCCCGCGCCCCTCGGGCGGGTTTCACCCCCGGCCCCCGTCTCGACGGAGCGGTCCGCCTGCGGCAAGTCTGGGCTGGACATGATGGGCGTCGACACTCGCGGGAGGGATCAGGATGGCAGGACCGTCGGACGCTGAGGACGAGGCGCCCGGGGCAAGCGGCGTTTCGCGGCGCGCCATCGTGCGTGGCGCTGTTCGCGGAGCTCTCGCCGGTTCGGCCGGCTTGAGCGTTTCTGGCCTTCTCGACCTGAATACAGCCAGAACGATGGCTCAAACGTCGGAAAGCACCCCGTCCCAGGCGGCCTCGGACGCGCGTCCGGTCACTTTCGAGGCGGTGGCGCAGCGGGCGGAGCGGCTGGCCGCGGCGCCTTACCGTGAGCAGAGCAGCGATCTGCCGCAGGAGCTGGCCGCCCTCGACTACGACGCGTTCCAGGCGATCCGCCTCCGACCGGAGGCCACGGTGCCGCTCGGGTCCCGCTTCTCGCTGCAGCCGTTCCACCGGGGCGGCCTGCACGCCAAGCGGGTGGAGATCGTCCTGCAATCGCCCGAGGGCGTGCGCCGGTTCGACTACGATCCGAACCTGTTCGATCTCGGGCCGGCGCTGCAGGGCCGCCGCTACCCGCCCTCGCTCGGCTTCGCGGGGTTCCGCATCGCCTTCGGCTTCGATGCCGCGCGGCCGCAGGCACAGGAGGAGTTCCTGGTCTTCCTCGGCGCGTCCTATTTCCGCATCCGCGGCCGGGATCAGGTCTACGGCCTCTCGGCCCGGGGCGTCGCGGTGAATACCGGTCTGCCGCAGGGCGAGGAGTTTCCGGATTTCACGACCTTCTGGATCGAGACGCCCCGCGACGATGCGGCCGCGATCACGATCCTCGCGCTCCTCGACGGTCCGAGTCTCGCGGGCGCCTACCGCTTCACCGTCACGCCGGGCGTGACCGCGCAGGTCGCGGTCGAGACCGCCTTGTTCCCACGCCGCTCCGTCGCCGCGCTCGGGCTCGCCCCGCTCACCAGCATGTTCCTGTTCGGCGAGAACGGAGCGGGTTTTCGGGGCGCCGAGCCGTTCGACGACTTCCGCCCGCAGGTGCACGATTCGGATGGGCTCGTGGTGCAGACGCCCGGCGACCGGCTGTGGCGGCCCCTCGTCAACGGCCGCGCCGCGCCGCAGATCTCGTCGTTCCGCGCCAACCCGCTCGAAGGCTTCGGGCTGCTGCAGCGGGAACGGCGCTTCGCCGCCTATCTCGACGTGCAGGCGCGCCACGAGGACCGGCCGGGCCTGTGGGTGGCGCCGAGGGGCGACGGTTTCGGCGCGGGCGCGGTGCGTCTGTTCGAGATCCCCTCGCGCACGGAGGCGACCGACAACATCGTCGCCGCCTTCGTGCCGGAGGCCGCCGTCGAGGCCGGCAAGCCGCTGCGGCTCGCCTACACCCTCGTCACGGTCGGCCCCGAACCGGCCCCGGCGCTGGCGCCGCCGCTCGCCCGCGTCGTCTCGACCCGCGTCGGCTCCGCCGAGCGCCTGCGCCCGACCAACCCGCCCACGCCGCAGCGGCGCCTCTACGTCATCGATTTCGAGGGACCGGGCCTGCCCGACGACCCGAAGGCGGCCATCGACGTGGCGCTCTCGGCAAGCGCCGGTGCGCTGGTCGAGCCCTATGCCGAGCGGGTGCCGCAGACCGGCGGCTGGCGTCTCTACGCCGAGTTCCGGCCGCCGGAATCCTGGCCTGCGGGCGACGTGGTGCTGCGCGCGCGCCTCTCCCATGCCGGGCGGGTCGTCACCGAGACCTGGGACGCCGTGGTCTGACGCCGGTGAACTGTGAGGAGCGCCGGCCGTTAACGGGGCACCATCACGTCCAAACCCGGAGCCAGGGATGCGTCCCAGCCTGTCCAGCGTCCCGCTTGCCGCCCTCGCGCTCTCGCTCGCGCTGGCGCCCCTGCCCGCCCTCGCCGAGGCGGCGCCGGGCAGTGCCGGCACCCCGCGCTTCATCGAGCGGCCCGAGGCCGGCACGATGCGCGGCTCGAAGGTCATCGGCGTCAGCGTCGTCGGGGCCGATCATGTCCGCGTCGGCAAGATCGAGGACGTGCTCGTGGACGGCGGCGGCCGCATCCAGGCGGTGGTGATCGGCGTCGGCGGCTTCCTCGGCGTCGGCGAGAAATACGTCGCGGTGCCCTTCGACCAGCTCGCCTGGAATTTCGAGGACGTCTCGCTCACCTCGGGCGCGAGCTCCGTCGTGACGCCCGCCAACGCGCCGAGCGCGAAGGCCGCCGACGCGGCGAGCCCGGAGAAGATGCCCGGTGCGCAGACGTCCCCCGACGTGCTCGGGGCCGTTGAGAACCGGCATGGCGGCCGCGTCTCCGATGCGACCGGTTCCGTCGAGCCGAAGCGGCCTGATTCCGAGCCGGCGACGGTGCTCGCGGGTCACGATCTGATCCGTGCCGAGGTGCGCCTGACCAAGGCGCAGCTCAACGACGCGCCGGCCTTCCAGTTCGACAAGGCAAAGCGGTGACCGTCCGCGCCAGCCGGCCCGCTCTTTGGAGTTCGCGTACCATGAGACACGCCGCCCTCGCCCTGACAGTCTGGCTCGCCGGTCTTCATGCGGCGCTCGCCCAGGCGACGAACCCCGCTCCGCCCATCCCGGAATCGGGTCCCTCCGGCTCCAGCTCGGGACCGGCGACCGCCGCGGCGACGGATTTCAACTGGGTCTGGGCCAGCGTGCTGATCGCGCTCGCGGTGCTGGCCCTGTGGATGTTCGCCCGCAAGCGCCAGTCCGGTCCGCCGCCGCGGTAGAGCCGACGCCGAACTTGCCCCCCGTCATCGCGCGCGTCGGCGAAGCGATCCAGCGGCGCGACCGCTCCGGACGAAGCGGGGCCGTGGATTGCGGACGCCTCGCTTCGCAACGACGGGATAAGACGGTCTCCGGCTGATCACTTCGATCACCGCTTCTCTCCTCCCCCTTGTGGGGAGGAGGCAGGAGGTGGGGGTGGTTCAGAACGCGGCGGTGCGGTGCCTTCTGCGCGCCCCCCAACCCCTCCCCACAAGGGGGAGGGAACAGGCCCTGCTTTGCCCGAAGCACTCAACCGGAGACCTGATAAGACGTCAGCCCTTCTTCGCGCTCGGGAAGAACAGCTGCTCGCCGTTGATCTTGTAGTCGGCGATCGCCTTCTGGCCCTCGGGCGAGACCAGCCAGTCGATGAAGGCCTGGCCCTCCTTCACCTTCACCGTCGGGTGCTTGTCCGGGTTCACCAGCATCACGCCGTAGGGGTTGAACAGGCGCTTGTCGCCCTCGACGAGGATGGTCAGGTCGCCCCGGTTCTTGAACGAGAGCCAGGTGCCGCGGTCGGCGAGGATGTAGGCGCCCAGCGACGAGGCGGTGTTCAGCGCCGGGCCCATGCCCTGGCCGACGTCGCGGTACCAGTCGCCGCGCACGGCCGCGAGATCGACGCCGGCCTCCTTCCAGCCCCGCAGTTCGGCGCTGTGCGTGCCGGAACGGTCGCCCCGAGAGACGAAGGGCGCCTTGGCCGCCGCGATGGTCTTGAACGCGTCGTCCACGCCCTTGCCGCGGATTCCGGCCGGATCGTCCTTCGGGCCGATCAGCACGAAGTCGTTGTACATCACGTCCTGCCGCCCCTTGGCGAAGCCCTCGGCGACGAACTTGTCCTCAGCCGGGCGGTCGTGGACGAGCACGACGTCGGCATCGCCCCGGCGCGCCGCGTCGAGGGCCTG
>NZ_BPRD01000295.1 GCF_022179745.1 Methylorubrum podarium | reverse complement strand
ACCCCGAACCCCTCCCCGCAAGGGGGAGGGGACTGACCATGCCGTGATGGAAGCGGTCGATCTGAAACTGCACGAGGCGTGGGTGTCCGCGGAGAACGCGCCGAATGGTTTGAAAGGCCGACGTGTCGTTTTCCTCTTCTGGTTGCACAAACTCAGCAGGAACTTGCTGACACCGGGATCGCCCGGAGGAGGAGTGAAGCGATGACCGGCACGTTCGACCAGGCCTGGGAAGCGCTCGTCGCACATTTCGGCGCGGAGCAGGCCAACGGCATCACGAGTTCGCGCCGACAGTTCGGAGCGCACCTGCTGCCCGACCTCCAGGCGACCGTGACGGGTCGGATCGATCCGTTCGCCCCCACGCTGCTGGGCGTGCATCAACTCCACGATCAGTTGCCCCTGACCATCTCCGGCCTGCTGGTGCGGCAGGGCCAATACACGATCTCCGTCACGCCGCTTCAATACAAGGACATGGATGTCGGCGAGGCGGAGCCGTTCTCCGCCCTGAACAACGGCCTCTGGCTTTTCCGGGTCGATGGGCGGCCGATTGCTGTGCTGCTTTCGCAATATACAAAGTTCCGTGAAGGGACCTTCACGCAGGTCGAAATCGCGACCCTGTCGGATCCCGCGTCGCTGGCGTTCGCCCGCGGCTTCCTCGCTGCCGTTCAATCGGCCGGCGCGAACTCCGCGCTCTATCGCGGCAAGGTCCTCTCCTTCGAAGCCGGGTCGGACTATTCCGGCATGAAGGCGGCCCTGCAGGTGCACAAGCTGCCCGTCGTCACGCGCGAGGCCGTGATCCTCGACGCCGCGACGATGGCGCGGCTCGATCGGCACGTCTTCGAGTTCGACCGCCACCGCGACGCGCTCAGGCGGCTCGGGCAATCGACGCGAAAGGGGCTCCTGCTCTACGGCCCGCCCGGCACCGGCAAGACCCACGTCATCCGCTACGTCGCCTCGAACCTTCCCGAGCGTACGACGGTGCTCATCACCGCGGAGGAAGTCGCCAACCTCGATCGCTACATGCTGCTCGCCCGCACCCTCCAGCCGAGCATCGTCGTGCTGGAGGATGTCGATCTCGTCGGGCGCTCCCGCGAGGGCATGAACAGCCCGAAGACCGAGGTCCTCCTCAACCGCCTTCTCAACGAGATGGACGGTCTGCGCGACGACGCCGACGTGCTCTTCATCCTCACCACCAACCGTCCCGAGGAGATCGAGGAGGCGCTGGCCTCGCGGCCCGGTCGCGTGGACGAGGCGATCGAGATCGCGAATCCGGACGCCACCTGCCGCGGCCGGCTCGTCGCCCTCTACGGCCAAGCCCTCACCTTCGAGGACGGAACGGTCGAGGCCATCGTTGCCCGATCAGAGGGAGCCAGCGCGGCTTTCATCAAGGAGATGGTCCGTCGTCTTGCGCAGGCCGCCATCGCCGCAGGCTCCGACAACCGGATCACGGGTGCGACGGTCGAATCGGTCCTCGGTGAGGCGGTCGGCAGCGGCAGCCGCATCGGCCGCCGAATCGTCGGCCTCGCATCCGCCGCGTCCGGGCGGGCGGGGAGGGAGGCGCCGCCCTTCGACGGCTGCGGCGAGGATCTCTAGAACCGCGTCAGGCTGGTAAGGCGCGTGAGCTGCACCGCGCCCGCCGAGCCGGCCCGTGGCCGCCCTGACGCGCCAGGGCGCATCGGCGCAGCCCGCCCTCAGCGCTTCTTCTTCGGGTCCCGGTTGCCCGCCGCGCGGATCAGGCCGGCCAGGCCCGCCTCGATGACCATCTCGGCGGCCTCGGACGGGGAGAACCAGCGCGCCTCGCGCTGGCCCCGCTCGGGAAACTTCTTGAGCTGCTTGCGCACCTCGAGCGGGAACACCGTCACTTGGCAGAGCACCGCGTCCCGGCTCTTCAGGCGCTTCTCGTAGAGATAGAAGCCGATCGGGCGCTTGCCGACCCGGCCGACGATGCCGGCCTCCTCGTAGGCCTCGCGGGCGGCCGCCTCGAACGGCTTGCGCCCCTTCATCGGCCAGCCCTTCGGGATGATCCAGCGCCGCGTCTCGCGGGAGGTGACGAGCAGGATCTCCGTTCCGCCCTCGGGGGTCCGGCGCATCGGCAGCACGCCGACCTGGGGCCGCGCTTCGCGGCTGCTCTCGATCGGGCCGGCCGTCATACTTCTGAAACGCCCTGCGGCCGGCGCAGTTCGCGCTCAGCTATTGCCGCCGGGCCTGCCCCGAGCGGGCACCGACAAGGCCAAACTTCCTTGAAGGATTGATGACGGGAGAGCACGTCGCTGCGATCGAAGCTGCCGTCGCCGTCAAGCGCTGAGCGACAAGCGTCACTACCGGAAGCGGGGCCTCGACCTCAACCGAAATTTAACCGGCAAAAGGAATTGTGGCGCCCCGTTTTTCGGCAGTCAGCTCGTGGTCGAGAGGTTCTCGATGAGCGCGTTCAGGTCGGCTCGCATGGCCTGGATCTCCGGCTCCGACATGTTGAGCTGGCACATGACGGATTGGCGGACGGCGATCGCCTCCGAGCGGAGCGCGCGCCCCTGATCGGTCAGGGCGATCTCGACCTCCCGCTCGTCGGATTGACGGCGGCTGCGATTCAGCAGGCCGCTCGTTTCGAGCCGCTTCAGGACCGGGGTGAGCGTGCCGGAATCCAGCCGCAGGCGCCGGCCGATTTCGGAGACGGTGATGCCGTCGTTCTCCCAGAGCACGAGCAGGACGAGGTATTGCGGGTAAGTCAGCCCCATCCGTTCGAGCATCGGCCGGTAGGATTTCGTCATCCGGTGGGCCGCGGCGTAGAGCGCGTAGCAGAGCTGGTTGTCGAGGAGCAGCGGATCCCTCAGCAGCTCGGCGCTCTCGTTGGGAGCATTCACGGTTCACATCCTGCCGTTCGACAACGCCTTCCGACCGGACACGCCAGGAAGAGGGGCGCCGACCTGCCGGTGATCTTCGACCCTGCCGCGTTTCCCGACGATAACGGATGCAAGACGGCAAGGCATATGCACAATTGTCCCAGTGCCCGCATGCCGGCGCTTTCTCCACCGCCGGTTCGAACGTTCGTTCTTACCCCTCTTGAGCGAACACGCAAAAAGGCGGCCCTGGGGCCGCCTTTCGCATCCGGTCGCATTGTCACGCGTTCCGCCGTCGGTGGCCGGCGGAGAACGAATTCAGGCGGCGTCGGCGGTCTCGGCCGCGGTCGGGCCGGAATCCTTGCCGCGGGCATCGACGTCGCGATCCACGAACTCGATGACGGCCATCGGCGCGTTGTCGCCGTAGCGGAAGCCGGCCTTCATGATGCGGCAGTAGCCGCCCGGACGCGACTGGTAGCGCGGCCCGAGCACCGTGAAGAGCTTCTTGACCATGTCCGCGTCGCGGATCTGGGCCATGGCGAGGCGGCGGGCGTGGATGCTGTCGGTGCGGCCGAGCGAGATCAGCTTCTCGACGACCGGACGCAGGTCCTTGGCCTTCGGCAGGGTGGTGACGATCTGCTCATGCTTGATCAGCGCGGCGGACATGTTGGCGAACATCG
>NZ_BPRD01000294.1 GCF_022179745.1 Methylorubrum podarium | reverse complement strand
GCCGAGCGCCCCGGCGCGGGCGGCGCGCGCCTCGATCAGCCGTGCCCAGCGGCGCAGGTGCCACCAGCCGGCGAGCGAGCGCCGGTACTGCAGGAGAACCCCGTTGGTGCCCCCGATCAGGAACAGCCACCCGTCGCGTCCCCGGTGGATGATCTCTCTGTTCCTGCGGGCCATCGCTGCTTCCTAGACGCAGCGGTGCCGGCTGAACAGCGCAGCCGCACCACAGCCCGCCCGCTGGATACGCTGGGCCGCCGCACCATCTTGCTCGAACGCGCCGGGCGACCGGCCTCGATCCGAGAGTTCACCGCGTTGCCCGAGCCCGCCCCGCTGATCCTGACGCTGCAGATGGACGAGGCGGCCTTCGCCACCTTCGACGGCCTGAGGCGGCGGCACTTCCCCGAGGCGCTGAACCACATCCCCGCCCACGCCACGCTGTTCCATCACCTGCCGGGCGAGGACGCGGCGGGCGTGACCGAGACGGTGACGGCGCTCGCCCGGACGCAGAGCGCGCCGGAGGTCGCGATGACGGGCGTGCGCTTCACCGGGCGCGGGGTCGCCTACGCGCTGGAATCGGAGGCGTTGGCCGGCTTCCGCGCGCGGGTGGCGGCGGCGTTCCGGGATCATCTCACGGCGCAGGACCGGCAGGGCTGGCGCCCGCACGTCACCGTGCAGAACAAGGTGAGCCCCGACACCGCCCGCGCGCTCCACGCCGCGCTGGCCGAGGACTTCCGGCCCTCGCACTTCCGCGCACCGGGCGTGCTGCTCTGGCGCTATCTCGGCGGCCCGTGGGAGCGGGTCTCGGCCATCGCGTTCGGGGATGCGGCATGAGACTGCCCGGTATCGCGCGCACCGGCGGCGGCGCCCTCTGGCGCGGATCCTCGGCCGTCTGGGTGCGGCTCCACCTCAACGAGGTCGGGCCGCTGGTCTCGCTGCTCCTCGTCAGCACCCTCGGCTACGGCTTCTTCGCGCTCGCCCGCGAGGTCGGTGAGGGCTCGACCGCGGCGCTCGACCGCAAGATCCTGCTCGCCCTGCGCAACCCGGCCGACCTGTCCGACCCGCTCGGCCCCGCCTGGCTCGAGGAGGCGATGCGCGACATCACCGGCTGGGGCAGCGTGGTGACCATCGTGTTCCTCACGGCGGCGGCGGTGATCTACCTCGCGCTCGCGGGCCGGCAGCGGGTCGCGGTGTTCGTGCTCGCCGCGGTCGGCGGCGGCGAGGCGGTCTCGACGGTGCTCAAGCTGTTCTACCACCGCCCGCGGCCCGACCTCGTGCCGCACGGCATGGAGGTGTTCACGGCGAGCTTCCCCTCCGGCCACGCGATGATGTCGGCCATCGCCTACCTGACGCTCGCGACTCTCCTCGCCCGCGTCGAGCGGCGGCGCAGCGTCAAGGCGCTGCTGCTGGCGCTCGGCATCGTCATGACGGTGATGGTCGGCATCAGCCGGGTCTATCTCGGCGTGCACTGGCCGAGCGACGTGCTGGCGGGCTGGTGCGTCGGCGCCGCCTGGGCGGCCCTGTGCTGGTTCGTCGCGCTCCAGCTCCAGCGCCGGGGCGAGGTGGAAGACCCCGACCCCACCCCCGCCTCGACCGGTCCGGGCCAGCACAAAGGAACCACCCCGGCGGTCTGACGCGTTCCGGCCGCGTGTGCAGCAAGGCACGTGCTCAGCAGGGCCCGTGTGCAGCAAGGCCGGAAACCCCTTTCATGAGCGACGACCTCCGACTGTCCCGGCGCCTCCTCCTCGCAGGGGGCGCCGGCCTGACCGGCACGGCCCTCGGGCTCGGCGGCGCCCGTGCCGCCTCGGACCCGCCGGCGCCGTCGGTCCCGGCCGATACCGGGGCGGTCCAGGGCGAACGGGTCGTCTTCCCGAACTGGCGCGATTCCGGCGACGCGCCGCCCCCGCCGCCGCCCGCGCCGATGCCGCCCTCGGAGCGGGTCGGATTCGCCATCGTCGGGCTCGGGCGCCTGAGCCTGGAGGAGATTCTGCCGGCTTTCGGCGAGGCGAAGAAGGCGAAGCCGGTGGCGCTGATGTCGGGCTCGCCGGAGAAGGCGAAACTCACCGCGGCGCAGTACGGCATCCCGGCCGACGCGATCTATGCCTACGACCAGTGGGACCGGTTGAAGGCCAATCCGGCGGTCAGGGCGGTCTACATCGTCACGCCGAACGGCCTGCACCGGGACAACGTGCTCGCGGCCGCGGCGGCCGGCAAGCACGTGCTGTGCGAGAAGCCGATGGCGAACAGCTCGGCCGAGGCGCAGGAGATGATCGAGGCCTGCAACAAGGCCGGCGTCAAGCTGATGATCGCCTATCGCTGCCAGTACGAGCCGTTCAACCGCGAGGTGGTGCGGCTCGCCCGCTCCGGCGAGTTCGGGCGGGTGAAGATGGTCGAGGCCTTCAACGGCCAGACCACGGCGCTGCCCGAGCAGTGGCGCCTGCGCAAGGCGCTGGCCGGCGGCGGCGCGCTGCCGGATATCGGCCTCTACTGCCTCAACGGCGTGCGGGCGCTGCTCGGCGAGGAGCCGGTCACGATCCAGGCGCAGATCGTCACGCCGGAGAACGATCCCCGCTTCAAGGAAGTCGAGGAGAGCGTCGCCTTCACGCTCCGCTTTCCCTCCGGCGTGATCGCGCAATGCGGCACCAGCTACGGCGTGCACGAGAGCCGCGAGCTGCGCGTCCACACGACGGGCGGCTCGCTCAACCTGCACAATGCCTTCGCCTATCGCGGCCAGCGCCTCACGGTGGCCCACCGCGAGGGCGGCCACGTCCAGCGCGACGAGCCGGCGCTGACACCCAAGAACCAGTTCGCGCTCGAACTCGACCACATGGCCGAATGCATCCTCACCGACCGCCGCCCGCGCACGCCCGGCGAGGAGGGCCTGCAGGACATGATCCTGATGGAGGCGATCTACGCGGCCGCGCGCTCCGGCCAGCCGGTCACGGTCGGCCCGCTCGCCGGAACGGGGCAGGGGGCCGACGCGACGCGGGGACCGGCGCTGGAGGAGGGGAAGTAATCCGGCCGTTTCGTCATCACGAGGCGGGGCCGAAGTGATCCAGGGCGCTGACCTCTCCGGATACGTCGCGCCGTCTGGATTGCTTCGCTCCGCTCGCCATGACGGGGAGGGCACCCTCGCCGTCACTTCGAGCCCGCAAGCGAGCCGTCCCGCACGGCGACGGACAGAGGGTCAAGGGGGTCGAGTCTCACTCCCCCCAGCGCACGAACACCCCGACGGCGACGATGACGAGGATGGCGAGCAGCCACGCCTCGCCCACGGTCAGCGCGTAGGCGAGCAGACCGAAGAAGCCCAGGGCGATGCCGAGCATGGTCGCGACGGCGACGGGATTCATGGCGGGCGGTGTTTCACTCGAACCGGTTCCCGGCGCCCCTGGAGGTGCCGGGCTTGCCCCGAGATAGGGTGCCGTCAGGCCGCCTGAAGGGCCGCCGTGACGCGGGCGAGCGGCGGCAGCCCCTTGACAGGGCCGATCGCGGCCAGGGTCGGGGCGCCGCTCAGCAGGGTCCGGCCGGCCGCGCGCACGTGCTCGACCTCGACCGCATCGACTTTGGCGATCAGCTCCTGCGGCGGGATCACCCGGCCCCAGGCGAGAAGCTGGCGGGCGTTGCGCTCGATGCGCCCGCCCGGCGTCTCCAGGGCGGAGAGCAGGGAGAGCTTGAGCTGCGCCTTGGCGCGGGCGAGTTCGGCCGCGTCGAGCCGCTCCGCCGCCTCGCGGGTGGTGGCGATGGTGACATCGACGAGTTCGGCGAGATCCGCGCCGGAGGTGCCGGCGCCGATGCCGAACAGACCGCAATCGTTGAAGGGCCAGTGGAAGGCCTGGATGTCGTAGGCAAGCCCGCGGGTCTCGCGCACCTCGTGCCAGAGCCGCGAGGTGAGGCCGCCGCCGAGCACCTGGGAGAACAGGTGGAGCGCGTAGTAGCCGTCGTCGCGGAAGGAGAGGCCGGGAAGGCCGAGCACGAGGTTGGCCTGTTCGAGCCGCTTCTGCATCCGCCGCTCGCCGCCGCCGTAGACACCGGAGACCACCGGAGGCGCCTCGACGGATCGGAGGCCGCCGAAATGGCGCTCGGCCGCCTCGACGATCTCGGCATGCTCCACCGCGCCGGCGGCGGCGAGCACCATGCGCTCCGGCACGTATTCGCGGGCGATGTAGGCCTCGATCGCCGCCCGGTCGAAGCTCTGGATCGTCTCGGGCCGGCCCAGGATCGGCCGGCCGATCGGCTGGTCGGGGAAGGCGGTCTCGATGAAGGCGTCGTAGACCACGTCGTCGGGCGTATCCTCGACGGCGGCGTATTCCTGCAGGATGACGCCCTTCTCGCGGGCGAGTTCGCCGGCGTCGAAGACCGAGCGGGTCAGGATGTCGCCGAGCACGTCGAGGGCGACGCCCGCATCCTCGCCGAGCACCCGGGCGGTGTAGCTCGTGCTCTCGGTGCTGGTGGCGGCGTTGATCTCGCCGCCGACATTCTCGATGTCCTCGGCGATCTTTCGCGCCGAGCGCGTCGCCGTGCCCTTGAACGCCATGTGCTCGATGAGGTGGCTGAGCCCGTGCTCGTCCGGCCGCTCGTGCCGCGAGCCCGCCCCGACCCAGACGCCGAGCGTGGCGGTCGCGACGCCGGGGATCGTCTCGGTGGCCACGGTGAGCCCGTTGCCGAGCCGGCTGACCGTGAGGCCGGGGGACGCGCCGAAGGTCGAGAAGTGCTGGTTCATGTCACCTCAGGCGCCGCGCGTGATGCGGGCATGCTCCGTGATGTAGCGCTCGATGGCGGCCTGATCATTGGCCAGATTCGCCACGGTCTCGGGCCGGGTCATCAGGTCGGCGAGGTGGGGCGGCAGGACGGGGCGTCCGCCGCCGGTCGCCTGCGAGACCGCGTCCGGGAATTTCGCGGGATGGGCGGTGGCGAGCGCCACCACCGGCGTCGCCGGATCCTTCTCCAGGAGCTTGCGGCCGGCGCGCACGCCGATGGCGCTGTGCGGATCGAGCACGAGGCCGGTCTTGCGGTAGGTGCCGGCGATCTCGTCCACCACGTCCGGCTCGCGCACCGCCGCCGCGTCGAATTCCTCGCGCACGCTGGCGAGAACGTCCGGGCTCAGGGTGAAGCCGCCGGACTGCTTCAGGCCCGCCATCAGGCGTCCGAGCGCCGAGGCGTCGCGGTGCAGCGCCTCGAACAGCAGCCGCTCGAAATTCGACGAGATCTGGATGTCCATCGACGGCGAGGTGGTCGGCTGCACGCCCCGCGGCTCGTAGGCGCCGTGCTCCAGAGTGCGGGCCAGGATGTCGTTGGCGTTGGTGCCGATCATCAGCCGCTCGATCGGCAGGCCCATCCGCTTGGCGACCCAGCCGGCGAGGATGTCGCCGAAATTGCCGGTCGGCACCGCGAACGACACCTTTCGATGCGGGGCGCCCAGCGCGACCGCAGAGGTGAAGTAGTAGACGGTCTGCGCCGCCACGCGGGCCCAGTTGATCGAGTTGACGCCCGACAGCTTGACCCGGTCGGCGAAGTCGCCGTGCTGGAACATCGCCTTCACGATGTTCTGGCAATCGTCGAAGTTGCCGTCGATCGCCAGCGCGTGGACGTTGGGCGCGTTGACCGTGGTCATCTGCCGCCGCTGCACCTCCGACACGCGGCCGTGCGGGAACAGGATGAACACGTCGACCTGATCGAGCCCCTTGAACGCCTCGACCGCGGCACTTCCCGTGTCGCCCGAGGTGGCGCCGACGATGGTGGCGCGCGCGCCCTTCCGGCGCAGGACGTAGTCCATCAGCCGCCCGAGGAGCTGCATCGCCACGTCCTTAAACGCCAGCGTCGGCCCGTGAAACAGCTCCATCAGGAACAGGTTGTCGTCGATCTGCGTCAGCGGGCAGATCGCCGGATGGCGGAAGGTGGCGTAGGCCTCCTCGATCATGCCGTCGAGGGCGTCGTCCGGGATCTCGCCGTCGATGAGCGGGCGCAGCACGCGCTTGGCGACCTCGGCGTAGCGCAGGCCGGCGAAGCCCGCGATCGCGTCGCGGCCGAGCTGCGGCCAGCTCTCGGGCACGTAGAGGCCGCCGTCGCGGGCGAGGCCGGCGAGCAGCGCATCGGAAAAGCTCAAGGGCGCGGCGGCGCCGCGGGTCGAGACGTGCAGCAAGGATGCCTCCGGGAAGGCGCCTCCTCTACACGATCGATTCCGCCGTGTCGAAGCGGAGCAGGACCGGTTTCTCGGCGCCGCGGCGTCAAATCTTCTCGCCGGGCGCCTTCTTCAGGTGGCACCCGGTGATGCGCCACGCGCCGTCGACCTGCCGCTGGAGCGTGTAGAGCGCCACCCAATCGATGCCGGCCTCGTCCTGGAGGCTGACGCCCTGGGCGATCTCGTCCTCGCCCGCCTCCTCCGCCGTCTCGAAGCGGTAGCTGCGCGGACGCAGCACCGGGGCATAGCCCTTCTCCACCATGACGATGAAGCTGTCGGCGGAGGGGAAGAGGTTGCGGATCTGCGGCGCGGCCTCGGCATAGGCGCCCGCCGCGTCGTTCCGGCGGAACGCCTCGATCTGCCGCTCGATGGTGGCGCGGGCGGCCGTGCGGGCCGTGTCGCGGGCGGTGTCGCGGGACGTGTCGTCCGCCCGGGCCGCGACGCCGATCAGGACGACGAACAGGAAGCTGATGACGGCGCGCATGGAAGGCACTCCGCGGATCGTTTCGCGGGCGGTTTCCTCCCGCGCGACGCCGAATCCTGGCATCACGCGTGCCAACGCCCTCAGCCGGCCTTCGGCTCCGCCGGATCGTGCAACCGCCGCCACGCGAAAACGGAGAAGACGCCGACGAGGCAGGCGGCGATGCCGAACCACGTGAAGGCGTATTGCAGGTGGTTGTTGGGCAGATCAACCCGGAGCTGGCCGCCGCGGGGCCAGCCGCCGGGATTGGCCGTCGCGTCCGCCTCGATCAGGTAGGGGGCGAGGTTCGTCAGGCCGCGGGCGGCGCCGATGCCGGCGACGTCGCGGGTGAACCACGCATCGCGCCTGGGGTCGGATTCCGGCACGAACAGCCCGCGGACCTCGCTCGCCCGCAGCATGCCCGTCACCGTCGCCTCGCCCGGCACCTGACCGGCGGCGCGGTCCTTGGGGTCCTTCAGCTCGGTCGGCACGAAGCCGCGGTTGATCAGGATCGTCGTGCCGTCGTCGCGCCTGAGCGGCGTGAGGACGTAGAAGCCCTGGAGCGCCCGGCCGGGCTCGCCCGGCGCCAGCCCGTGCACCAGGGTCTCCTTGTCGTGGAGGAAGGTGCCCCGCGCCCGCACGCGGCTGAACTCGTCGGCCTTCGCGTCCCAGGCGTCGAAGGGGGGCGGGGCGGCCGGCGGCTCCGCGTGGGAGCGCTCGACGATGCGGGCGATCAGCGCTTCCTTCTCGCCCTTGCGGGCGAG
>NZ_BPRD01000293.1 GCF_022179745.1 Methylorubrum podarium | reverse complement strand
ACGCCGAGCGCGATGTCGAGGCCCAACGAGCCGGTCGAGACGGTCTCGACCTCCTGCACCTTGTCGGTCTTGCCGAGGCGCATGATCGAGCCTTTGCCGAAAGCCCGCTCGATCTGCGTCAGCGCAGCCTCGATCGCCTTCGACTTGTCCTTGTCCGCTGCTGCCATTGTCGAGGATTCCACCATCTTCAGCGCAGGCTGGGCCATCGCTCGGCATCCTTATGCATGGGAGGGGCACGGCGCTCAATCCGCCGGAGCTGATCGATTTCGTACCTGTTTTGTTCTTTTCGCGCAAGTCCCGACGCGACGGTTTCCCACCGTCACCGCGGCGTCGTGCCACGCCTCTAACATTGCGGGTTGCACAACTTTCAATAACGATGACAAACATATGGAGGCGATGACGGAGATCATGGCGAGTATGCCATGTCTGTCCGCAACCTGGTCGGTCGATCTTCGTAGTGATGCGGGGGCGCGGATCAGGAAATCGATCAATAAACCTATGTCAATATATTCAATTAATTCTAGGTTTGGTCACAGATTGGCGTTTGAAAGATTTGTGTGCTCATGGGCCGTGGGCGCATCGTATTGCGTGTGACAGCAGTGAACGTCGAAGGGGTTGCATGAATATCGGATCTCGGGTCAGACTCCCGAATATCGCACGATGAAGTTCGGTCAAATTCACTGAAAGAGCTATCATCGATCTGCAAATCGCGAGGCGAGCCCCGAGCATGGCGCGCGAGAACTATGCGGCCCACTCCATCCTTGAGTGGACGCACGACAAGGTAGACTTCATGCTGAAAGACCTCAACGAACTTCGTGAAATCGAGCAGCTGTTGCGCCAGGCCGAGGAACGATTGGGGCCGACTGCGACATTCAGGCAGCGCACGCTTCTTCAGATGAGCCTGTTCGAGTTCCGGCGCGGCTTACGGGCCGAGGACGAGGAGGCGACGCACTCCGTGGATATGTCGCAGGACGAGTCCGACAATCGATCGTTCTGAAGCCGTCGTCTCGATCGAACCGAAACCACCCCGCGCGCATCACCGCGCGCATGCGAGAGGCGGAGCGCTCCTTCGTGCTCGCTGACGTAAATCCCACGGGATTCGCAGAAGCTCTGCTCGGGGACGAGGTTCCTCCGCACCGTCGGTCGAGGGTCAGCTCGCCATCGTGCGCTTCACCGTCTCGACGAGCTGCTTCAGGCTGAAGGGTTTCGGCAGGAAGTTGAAGGTCTCGCCCTCGGGCAGGTTCTTGCGGAACGCGTCCTCCGCGTAGCCGGAGACGAAGATCACCTTCAGATCGGGATAATGCTTGCGCAGCTCGCGCAGCAGGGTCGGCCCGTCCATCTCCGGCATG
>NZ_BPRD01000292.1 GCF_022179745.1 Methylorubrum podarium | reverse complement strand
GCGCTGCTGCGCCTCGGCGGGGCGGACGATGGTGAAGATGAGGCCGGTGGGGCGACGCGGCTGCGCCCCGACCACGCTTTCCAGCGCGGGCTTGCCGCCGCGCTTCGGCTCGCCCGCCGGTCCATCCCGCCGGGCGTCGCCGTGACCCACGAGGCGGAGACGGTCGCCCTGTTCTACGACAAGCGGGCCTGCCACGCCGCGATGTTCGCCCAGAACCTGCCCGTGCCTCGGGCGCTGCCGCCGGCCGCCTCGTTCGAGGCGCTGCGGGACACGATGCGCGCGGCCGGGATGAGCCGCGTCTTCGTCAAGCCGCGCTTCGGGTCCGGCGCCGCCGGCATCGCCGCGCTCGCGCTTGCCCACGACGGGATCGTCGCGGAGTCCTCGGCCGAGCACGTGCCCGGCGCGCGCCGCGGCGTGCTCCACCATTCCCACCGCATGCGGCGCTATCGCGGGCCCGAGGCCGTGGCGCTCGTCGACGCCATCCTTGCGCAGGACGCGCATGTGGAGCAGTGGGTGCCGAAGGCGGCGCTCGACGGCGGGCCCTGCGACCTGCGCCTGCTCGTGGTCGGCGGCGAACCCGCCCACGCGGTGCTGCGCACCGCCCGCGGCCCGATCACCAACCTCGATCTCGGCGGGCGCCGGTCCGATGCCGAAGCGCTTCGAGCGCTGGTGCCGCCCGCCGCGTGGGACGCCATGCTGGCGGATTGCCGACGCTTCGCCGCTCTGTTCCCGCGGACCTTCCACCTCGCCTTCGACGTGGCGCTGACGGTGGGCCTGCGCCGCCACGTCTTCTTCGAGGTCAACGCCTTCGGCGATCTGATCCGCCGCGTCCGCCACGAGGGGCTCGACCCTTACGCGTGGCAGGTCGCGCGCCTGCCGGGCTGGATTGCCGCGCGCCGACCCGTGGATCTCGCCGCATGATCCGCGCCGCCGAATTGGTCGGCTCGCACGACGTCCTGCTCGTGACGCTCGATTCCCTGCGCTACGACGTGGCCGCGACCGCCCTGGCGGCGGGCCGGACGCCGAACCTCGCGGGTCTGCTGCCGGCGGGCCGATGGGAGCGCCGCCACGCGCCGGGCAGCTTCACTTACGCCGCGCATCAGGCGATCTTCGCCGGCTTCCTGCCGACGCCCGCCGAACCGGGGCCGCATCACCGCCATTTCGCGCTGCGCTTCGAGGGCAGCCGCACGAC
This sequence comes from Methylorubrum podarium, assembly GCF_022179745.1. Taxonomy (GTDB): domain Bacteria; phylum Pseudomonadota; class Alphaproteobacteria; order Rhizobiales; family Beijerinckiaceae; genus Methylobacterium; species Methylobacterium podarium. The sequence goes on along the minus strand of NZ_BPRD01000292.1, from coordinate 1,136 downwards.
GGGGCCGGACACCGTTCTGTTCGATGCGCCCGACATCGTTTCGGGGCTCGCCGCGCGCGGCTACCACACGCTGTGCATCGGCGGCGTCGGCTTCTTCAACAAGCGGACCCCGCTCGGCCGCGTGCTGCCCGGCCTGTTCGCCGAGAGCCACTGGCACGGCCGTTTCGGCGTGCAGGCGCGGGATTCGACCGAGGCGCAGGTCGGCTTCGCGGTGGAGCGGATCGCGGCGCTGCCGCCCGAGCGAAAGCTGTTCCTGTTCCTGAACGTCTCGGCGACCCACCACCCGACCTGCGCCTACCTGCCGGGCGCGAGCCGGGAGAGCGCCGAGACGCAGGGCGCCGCGCTCGCCTACGCCGACGGCGCCCTGCCGCCGCTCTTCGCGGCGCTGAGCCGGCGCGGGCCGGCCTTCTGCATCCTGTGCGCGGACCACGGCACCGCCTTCGGCGAGGACGGCTATCGCGGCCACCGCCTGGCGCATCCCACCGTCTGGGACGTGCCCTACGCCGAGTTCATCCAGGAGGCGGCATGACGAGCGGCATGACGGGCGGCTTGCAGAGCGACCTGGGCGCGGCGGCGGCGCTTCTCGCGGGGCCGGTCTACGGCGGATACCAGTACGCCTACCCGCACAAGACCGCCTACCGGCCGCTGCCGCATCCCGTGCCCCTGCGCGAGGCCTGGGCGGAAGAGCCGAAGGACGGCCTGTTCCTCTACGTGCACGTGCCGTTCTGCGCGATGCGCTGCGGCTTCTGCAACCTGTTCACCCTGACCCGCGGAGAGGGCAGTGTCGCGCCCTATCTCGACGCCCTGCGGCTCCAGGCCGAGACCGTGGCCGACAGTCTCGGCCGGTTCCGGGTCGCCCGCATGGCGCTGGGTGGCGGCACTCCGACCTTTCTGGAGGCCGCCGATCTCGACCGGCTGCTCGCGGACCTGCGCGACACGTTCGGGGCCACGCCGCTCGCGGTGCCGGCCTCGGTCGAGACCGCGCCCGGTACCACCACGCCCGAGCGGCTCGCGGTCCTGCGGGAGCACGGGGTCGAGCGCGTCAGCATCGGCGTCGAGTCGTTTCGCGACGACGAGGCGCGAGCGATGGGCCGGCCGCAGGCGCGCCGGAGCGTCGAGGCGGCGCTGGGCGCCAT
>NZ_BPRD01000291.1 GCF_022179745.1 Methylorubrum podarium | reverse complement strand
AGCAGGGTGCGGGCGACCTCGGCCGCCCGCTGCCGAGACGCCATCAGGCGGACGACGAACAGCTTGTCGTCGGTCCGGACGACCCGGGTGTCGAGCTGGCCGATGTAGCGGATGCTGCAGGTGAGCCGCTCGTCGAGCGCCGGCTCGAAGGCCGAGCGGAAGGTGATGCCCTCCGGGGAAAGATCCTGAGTCACCGCGTAGAAGTCGGGCTGCCGCCGGCTCCAGCAGAGGGCCGGGAGGAAGACGGTGTGGGGATCGGAAGCGGGTTGCTCGGTCATGGCCCAACGTGCTGTCGTTGCGCGACATTGACGGCACAGCCCTGAAGGGAAGGCGGAAAGAATCCTTCGATTTTTCCGGACTTTTCGCGGATCAGGCATCAGGCCGGAGATGAAAGCGCGGCGACGGGTATCGGCCTCGCCCCTCCGGCCGACCTCAGCGCTGATCGGCGTCGATCTCACCTGAACCCGGACGTCTTCGTCGAGAGATCGGGCGGCCTCCCGAAATCAAGACACTGCGTCTAAGCTTGCGATCGGGACGAATGATCGTTCGATGCGAATGCGCGACCTGATGAAGGTGGTGGACATCGCGGGATAGTCGAACGACAGTCGCCTTCATGCCAAGAACACATACCCCTCATCCCGCCTCGACATGCCGAGGGAATCGCGGCTGTTCCGTCACTTTTCCCCGCTCCGGTTGTCAGAAGCCGGCCGCTCCGGGCATGGTCCGACAATGAGCGAAACGCCGTCCGACACCGATCGAATTGCCCGTCTCGAGATCCGGCTGACCGAGCAGGAGGCCGTAATCGAGGATCTGAACGCGGCCATCACCGCGCAATGGGGCGTCATCGACCGGCTCACCCGGCAGCTCGCGCGGGTGCAGGAGCAGGTCGAGGAGAGCGCCTTCCGGGCCGGCAGCGGCGCCCCGGAGCCGCCCCCACCGCATTATTGACACCGGACCCGTGTCGATGGTCGTGATGACGGATCGGGCCGGGCCGGCGAAGGAGGACGGGATGCGCAGAGGGATATCGGCTCTCGGCCTTTGCCTCGCGCTCGTGCCACTCTCAGCCGGCCTGCATCCGGCCCTGGCGTTCGAGCGCGCACCGCTTCCGTCCGAAGCGCCGATGGAGACGTGCCCGAGCCAAGGGGCCGGTTTCATCCGCATTCCCGGCACGACGACCTGCATCCGCCTGTCGGGCCGGGCCTCGGCCGGCGTCGATGTCGGCGCGAGCCGCAGCGCCGCCCCGGTGCAGGGCCGCATCGCCGTCGACACCCGCGGCGAGTCCGCCCTGGGACCGGTGCGCAGCTTCGTTCGGATCGACGCGGGACGGCACTGACCGGCGCCGTCTCGAAGCCGGCACCGGGTCACGGGCCGGATCAATCGTCCCGGTAGACGCGCTCGCGGCGCTCGTGCCGTTCCTGGGCTTCCAGGGACAAGGTCGCGATCGGCCGCGCATCGAGCCGCTTCAGGGAGATCGGCTCGCCGGTCTCCTCGCAGAAGCCGTAGGAGCCGTCCTCCAGCCGGGCCAGCGCCGCGTCGATCTTGCTTGTCAGCTTGCGCTGGCGGTCGCGGGCGCGCAGCTCGATCGCGCGATCCGTCTCGGAGGAGGCGCGGTCGGCGAGATCGGGATGGTTCTCGTTCTCGCTCTGGAGCGCAGTCAGCGTGTCCTGCGCCTCGCGCAGGATCTCGCTCTTCCACGTGAGCAGCTTGCGCCGAAAGTACTCGCGCTGCCGCTCATTCATGAAGGGCTCGTCGTCGGAGGGCCTGTAGCCGTCCTCGATCGTGACCTTCGCCATCGTCTTTTCCTCGCGCTCCCTGCCGGTCAGCGGCGATCTTGGGCGAGGCTATAATCGAGCCGGGCAAGCTCTACAACGCGCGGATGCCGCCATGCACCGTCTCGCGCGAAAAGCTCCCGCGATGCGGCACAGACGACACGCTCAAATGGCGCCGCCGACGGCATGGGGTCGGTCCCTTCCTCGGTCTCGCAGGCGCGAGACGGTGCAGCCCCGGACAAGGGTTGCCGAAGACCGGGTCCGCCCGGGCGGTCGGCGGTCAGGGTGCGTTCCGCAACCGGACGACGGCGGCGGCGATCTCGTCGGCGAGGGGCTGCGCCAGGGCGTGCCGATAATGGGTCTGGTCGAAGAAGAGGGCGGGATCGTGCGAGGCCGGCCGCTCGCGCCGCGCATCGATCAGGGCGCTGCGCCCGTGCCGCCGCAGCGCCGCCGCCATCGCCTGCCGGCACGCGGTCTCGGCATCGGCGCGCGGCGTGCCGGGGCGGGGGAGGCCGGCGGCGTAGACCGGGGGGAAGACCATGACCACGGCGGTCTCGGCCGGCAGCGCGGCGAGGGCGTCGCCGAGGCGCTCGGCGGCGGGGAAGCCCGGCCCGGCCTTGCCCGGTTCCGCCGCGTCGGGGACCGGGGTCTCGCGGGCGGCGCGGAAGCGCTCGCCGTCGAGGGCACCGAGATTCAGGTAATCCGGCTCGTAATCCCACCAGCCGTCCGCGGCCGCCCGCTTGCGGCGCGGGCCGAGGATCCAGCCGGCCCGGCCGACCACCTCCTGGGCCACGGAGAAGCGCAGGAGGCCGCGCAGATAGGCCAGCGTATCGTGGCTGTAGAGCCAGAACGGGAACGGCTTGTCGTTGGGCAGCGCCGGATCGTCGGTGCACCAGAAGTCGTCCACCGCCAGGACGACCGCCTTCGGCGACCGATGGTGGCGCAGGAACCAGGCGAGCAGCGCGAGTTGCTCCCCCGGCCCGGTCGCGGGGACGGAGAGCTGCACGAAGGGGATGCCGGTCGCCGCCGAGAGCCGGGCCGGCTCGACGAGCTGGATGTGGGAGTTGCCGAACACCGCCCCGTCGAAGGCCGGATCGCGCCCGCGCATCGCCGCGGCGGTGCGTGGCCCCTGAGCGCGCACCGCCCCGGCCGAGAGCAGCGTCGAGCGCCCGCTGTCGTAGGGATCGATCAGGAAGGCCAGCGCGAGGTAGCCCGCGAGCAGGCCGATCGCGGTGCGGAGGAACAGGCGCGCGAAGGCCGCCCAGTTCCGCGGCCCGGCGCTGTCGGAGGCGGACACCATCTCAGAACTGGAAGTAGATGAACTCGTAGTTCGCATCGTCCCCGATCTTGAGGAGGACGACGACGAACAACAGGGCGAAGCCGGCCGCGAGCCACCGGTTCGGCGGCAGGCGGTGGATTGCGGCCCAGGCGGTCGGGCCGATCATCGCGACCGCCGCGGCGATGGCGATGGTGCGCCACTTGAAGCCGGAGCCGGTCGGGGCGAGACCGAACAGTCCCTTGTAGATCGCGAGCGCCGCCTCGAACGGT
>NZ_BPRD01000290.1 GCF_022179745.1 Methylorubrum podarium | reverse complement strand
CCCGCGTGGTGCCGTAGGAGGCCTTTCAGCTCCTACCCCATCCGCCCGATCGCTTCGGCCGCCGTCGCTCCGCTCCTCCCCTTTGTGGGGAGGAGGCAGGAGGTGGGGGGGGTTCAGGATGAGGCGGTGCGGTGCCTTCTGCACTACCCCCACCCCGAACCCCTCCCCGCAAGGGGGAGGGGACAGACCATGGTCTGACCGAAGCGATCGACCAAAAGCCGTCTTACGACATCAATCCGCGAAGACGAGCTGCGCCCCGGCGCGCAGGAAGCGCTGCGGATCGACCGGCTCGCCGTCGATGCGGGTCTCGTAGTGGAGGTGGCTGCCGGTGGAGCGGCCGGTCGAGCCCGCGAAGCCCACCACGGCGCCCGCCTCGACCCGCTGTCCGACCGAGACGGCGGTGCCCGAGAGGTGCGCGTAGCGGGTGACGAGGCCGCGGCCGTGATCGACCTCGACCATGTTGCCGTAGCCGCCGGCATATTCGGCCGCCGTCACGCGCCCGGCGGCGGTGGCCTGGACGGGGGCGCCGGTCTCGGCGCGCATGTCGACGCCGGTATGGAGCGCGTAGCCCCGGGTGAACGGATCGAGCCGGGCGCCGAAGCTGCTGGTGAAGGAAAGCTCCCCCGGCAGGGGCTGACGGAAGGGGAGGGCGGCGGCCACCCGGCGCAGATGCGTCTCCTCGTCGATCTGGCGCCGCGCATCGGCCAGACCGCGCTCGAACGCGTCGGAGCCGAGGGGAACGAGCGGACCGCCGACACCGGCCGGCGGCGCCTCGAATCGGGCCGGCGAGAGGCCGGTGCGGGCGATCAGATCGCGGAATCGCTCGGCGCTGCGGGCAGCCTGCTGGGCGATACCGGCGACGGCGCGCGACTGCGCCTCGGCGACGCGATGAAGCCCGTCCTCGAGGCGCGACAGGCGCGCGGCCGGGTCGGGCCCTACGGTCTCGACGCGATCCTCCCCGCCCATGCGGAGCCCCGGCGTCGGGAACGGCTTCTGGACACGGGGCGCCGGCTCCGCGACCGGAACCGGAGCGGGCGCAGGCACATCGATGTTCGCCGCCCCGCCGAAGCCGGCGAGCAGCCCCTGGCGCTTCTCGATCAGGGCCTGCCGCTCGATGAGCGCCGCGAGCCGGCTCTCGACGCCGCCGCGCGCCGCGGCGCCCTCGGCGGCGGAGCGGTCGAGCGCGCGCTGGAGCGTTCCGAGCCGCTCCTCGTAGGCGAACTGCATCGCGCTCTGCCGGGAGACGAAGCGCGCCAGCACCTCGTCGTGGAAGACGAGGTAGTAGCTCGCCCCCGCCGCCCAGATTGTCGAGACGGCGAGCCCGAGGCTGAGAGCCGCGACGAGACGGCTGTGGGCGAGGGAGAAGAGGCCCGCGCTGCGGCGGGCCGGGGCAGTCGATGTCATGGCACGTCGGTCGGTCGGTGACGCGACCGATGACAGACGATTAAGGTTAAGGAAGCTTAGCGCCTCGTATCGGAAAGGAGCCGTCGGCTTTTGGAAAAGACGTCGCAAGGCCAGGCAGCGAGCGGGTCGTCAGAGTCTCCGACCCCGACGACGACGCTCCGTGTTCTCACGCGAGAGCCTGGGCCGCCGCCAACACCTCCTCGACATGGCCCGGCACTTTGACCTTGTGCCAGATCCGCGCGATCCGCCCCTCGCGGTCGATGAGCAGGGTCGTCCGCTCCACGCCCATGTACTTCCGGCCGTACATGCTCTTCTCGACCCACACGCCGTAAGCTTCCAGCATCGACTTGGATTCGTCGGAGGCGAGCGGAAAGGTCAGGCCGTACTTCGTCCGGAACTTGTCGTGGCTTTTGACGGAATCGGGCGACACCCCGATCACGGTCGCTCCCGCCGCGGCGAAGGCGTCGCTGTGAGCATTGAAGTTCTGCGCCTCCAGGGTGCAGCCGCTCGTGTCGTCCTTGGGGTAGAAATAGAGCACGATCTTGTGACCGCGCAGGCTCTCCAGAGAGATGGTTTCCCCACCCGCCCCGGGTAACGAGAACAGGGGTGCGGCATTGCCGGGCTCCAGCGGCATCTCGCCTTCCTTTCGGCCGATTGATGGTGTGCCTGATCTGATGCACGCAGACTTCCCGGGACGCCATGCCGGAATGGCTTGAATCCTGAGGACAGACGCCGCGGCAAACGGACCTTCGCCCGAACCTACGGGTGCAGCAGCGAACGAATGATGGATCAGGAAACGGCCAGGACCCTGCTCCAGCAGGCGGTCGAGACCCCTGCGCCGCGTGAAGCGCGTCGCCGGCGGCGTCGGCCGGTCCTCTGGTGCGCGCTGCTGCTCGTGTTCCTGCTCGGGCTCGGCGGCGGTCTCGTGGTGCTGCGGCTGTCGCAGGGACCGCTCCGCGTCGACGGCCTCACGCATCAGGTCGCCGAGGCGGTGGCGGGCCGCTTCGGCCCCGGCTGGCGCGTGGCGTTGCGCGACAGCGCGCTCGAACTCGACAGCGAAGCCTCTCTGGCTCTGCGGGTCGGCGGGCTCGACATCTACAACCCGGAAGGCGCGCTGGTGGTGCGCGCGCCGCTCGCGGTGGTGAGCCTCGATACCTGGAGCCTGCTGCGCCTGTCGGTCCAGCCGCGCTCGATCGAGTTCCGCGACATCGAGATGACCGCCCTCGTCCACGACGACGGATCCATCGCCTTCGCCGCCTCCGCGCCGACGCATGGGGGCGCGGCGGGCGAAACGGCCAAGCCCCATACCCTGCCGAGCGTGGACGCCGCCCGCGGCACCGTCTCGCCGGTCTCGGCGGCGGTCGCCTCGATCTTCGGCGTCGTGCTCGATCCGGCCGGCGTCATCGGCGCCCTCGACCGGGCACGGATCACCAACGGGCGCCTGAACCTCGTCGACGACGCCCGGCACCAAGCTACCTTCGAGCGGGTGAACGGCCTGTTCCGCCGGGGAACCAGCGACGATTCGCGGGTGTTCGAGCTGCGCATCGACGGGCCGAACGGCGAGTGGCGCTTCGGCGGGCGCGTCCACGAGGTCGGCGCGGGCCGCCGCGCGGGCGTCATCACCCTGGACGACCTGCCCGTCAGCGACCTGCTGCTGCTCTCCGGCCGCTCGAAGATGCCGGTGGACACCGACCTCAAGGTCTCGGCCAAGGCCGACGTGGCGCTGTCGGGCGGCCGCATCGAGACGATGAAGGCCGAGGTGAAGACCGGCGGCGGCACGCTCCTCATCGACGAGAAGGACTTCAACCCGGTCGTCATCGACGAGTTGCGCGCCGAGGCGGCCTGGGACGAGGCCCGACGCGCCCTCGCCATCTCGGCGATCGACTACAAGGGCGGCGGCAACGACGCGCACCTGACCGGCGCCTTCGCCATCGGGCCGCCCGGCGCCGAGGACGCCTGGACCCTCGACTTCGCCGGCAAGGATGCCCTGCTGCGCGGCGCCGCCCGCAGCGACCCGTCCTTCCGCGTCGGCGAGATCAGCGGGCGGATCACCGGCCGGGCCGGGGGCGTGAACATCGAGTCGATCGCGATCGCGGGCGACGGCCTGCACGGCCGCCTGAGCGGGACGGTCGGAACGCGGGCCGACGACGACGGCCTCACCCTGCACATCGTCGCTGGCGACACCGACGGCCGCAAGGCGCTGCGGCTGTGGCCGGAGAACATCGCGCCCGGCGTGCGCAACTACCTCGTGGACGAGCTGCGCGGCGGACGGCTCGATCAGGCCGACATTCAGATCGACCTGAGCGGCCCGGAGCTCGCCGCCGCGACCCGCGGCGACCCGATGCCGGATCAGGCGCTCACCGTCGCCTTCGCGGTCTCGGATGCGGGCCTCACGATCTCGCAGGACGCACCGCCGCTCAGCCGCGGCCGTGTCGCCGGCACGGTCACCGGCCGGACCACGACCATCCAGAACGCCACCGCCGAGATCCGCCTCTCCGACGCGCGGGTGCTGACGATCTCGGACGGCTCCTTCCTGATCCGCGATCCGCAGCCGGACAAGATCATCGCCCAGCTCGGGTTGCGGCTGTCCGGCTCCGCCGACTCGCTCGCCGCCCTCCTCGAAACCCCGATGTTCAAGGGGCTCACCGGGGCCGACATCGATCCGGCCACGATCAAGGGCAAGGCGGACCTGCGGCTCGACGTGCCGCTCAATCTCAAGCACGTGCCCGATCTCGCCGAGATGCCGGTGACGCTCACCGGGACGCTGACCGAGTTCAGCATGGACAAGGCGGTCGGCAAGGACCGCTTCGAGGCGGGCCGCTTCGCGATCTCGTTCGACCGCAGCGGCTTCGCCCTCAAGGGCGATGGGAAGCTGCTCGGGGCCGCCGTCGCCATCGACCTGAGGCAGCCCAAACCCGGCAGCCCCGGCGAGGCGGTGGTGAGCCTGACCCTCGACGACGCCTTCCGGACCAAGCGCGGCCTGCCCACCGCGCCGCAGCTCGGCGGCGTCATCCCGGCTCGCGTCGTGGTGCCGGTCGGGCGCCCGGCCTCCGCCGGCAAGCCGCCGGCCCGGGTCGAGGCGGACCTGACCCGCGCCTCGATCAACGGCCTGATGCCGGGCTGGAGCAAGCCCGCGGGCAAGGCCGGGCGCCTCGGCTTCACCCTCGTGGAGGGACCGGGCGGCGCGATGGAATTGCGCGACATCACCCTCGACGCCGCCCCGGCGCTCGCCCGCGGCAGCGCGACGATCTCGGCCGAGGGCAATCTGGAGCGGGCCGAGCTGACCGCGCTCAAGCTCTCGCCGGGCGACGACATGCGCGTTAGCCTCGACCGGGCCGGCTCGACCTACAAGGTGGCGGTGAAGGGGGCCGTGGTGGACGCGCGACCCTTCCTGAAGAGCATGACGGGCGACGACGGCAAGAGCAGCAAGGATCCCGGCAAGGAGATCGAGGCCGACGTCGCCGCCAGCATCCTGGCGGGCTTCAACGGCGAGTCGCTGACCAACGCGACCCTCAAGGCGAGCTTCAAGGGCGGCGACCTGCGCGCCGCGCAGTTCAAGGGCCGCTTCGGCGCCGCCCCGCTCAACGCCGTGGTTCGGAACGAGCGCGGCGCACCGCTGCTCACCCTCGATTCCGCCGATTCCGGCGCGACGCTGCGCTTCCTCGACATCTACAAGCGGATGTATGGCGGGCGGCTCGCGCTCAACATCTATCTCAACGACGGCCCGCAGGCCGGCGTCGTCCAGATCAAGGACTTTGCCCTGCGCAACGAGCCGGCGCTGTCGAGCATCGTCGCCCAGGCGCCGCCGCCCTCGGACGGGCGGCGGACCGCGCCCAACGCCAACGACGTCGGCTTCGACAAGATGCGGGCGAACTTCACCCGCAACGGCCCGCGGGTGAGTTTTTCCGACGCGGCGATCTCCAATCCGGCCATGGGCTTCACCGCCGCCGGCTGGCTCGACACGGCGAAAGAGCGCACGCAGATCGACGGCACCTTCGTGCCGCTCTACGGGCTCAACAACGTCGTCGCACAGGTGCCGCTGTTCGGACCGCTGCTCGCAGGCGGCAGCAACGAGGGCCTGTTCGCGGTCAACTTCGCCGTGTCGGGGCCGATCGCCAAGCCGACGGTGAGCGTGAACCCGCTCTCGGCGGTCGCCCCCGGCTTCCTGCGCAAGCTCTTCGGCGCCGGCGGCGGCGACGCCTTTGCCAACGGCGCGCCGCAGGGCTTGCCGGAGCAGTAAGGTCAGATCCTCGTCAGCGCGATCTGATCAAAGGCGGCGGCCGGGCGGAGGTGGACGGCGCCGCCACGACCCGGCAGCGTGGCATTCTGCGCTGCGCGCATCGATCGAAGGGAGAGGGCATGAGGCAAGGTCGCACCCAGGCCTGCAGGGTGTTTCTTGCCCTCCTGCTCTTCGGCGTCCCTGCGATCGGCGAGGAGTTCACGGACCCGGCGACCGGCTTTTCGGTGACGGTGCCGGCCGGGTTCGCCATCCGACCGCCGCGCAAGGATCCCAACCACGAGACCCTGGTCGATATCGTCAGCCTCACCGGGCAACCGCCGGTCGCGGGACGAAGCCACGCGCTCTGTGCGGCGGGGTTCCGACGGAACCCGGAGGGGTCCGTGTCCTCGCAGGCGGAGCTGAACGCCCTGCCGGCCCTCAAGGAACGGGTGGCCCAGGCCAGGACGATCCTGGCCGGCCAGGGTCTGGAGACGGAAACCGTCGATTCGATCAAGAGCAGCGAGTTCGCCGGTTTCGAGATCGTCTCGATCCCGACCTCCGGGCCGGACCACCGGAACGTCCGCATCTACATGGCGATCCTGGACCGCGTCATCGGCCGTATCGACGTCGTTTGCGCGACGACGAAGCACGCGCTGCCGAGCGCCCTGCCGGTGTTCCGCGCGATCCGCGACGGCACGCGCCCGCCCACACGGTAGCAGGCGGAGCCCCGGCAGGCGCTGCTATTCCGGCCGCAGCAGCACGTGCTTCTTGCGGCCGAATGAGAGCTTGACCACGCCGTCCGCCGTCAGGTCGCCGAGGCCGAGGGCCGACCGCTCGTCGCTCACCTGCACGTCGTTGACCCGCAGGCCCCCACCCTTGATCTGGCGGCGCGCCTCGCTCGTGGACGGCACGAGCCCCGCATAATCCGGTCCGAAGGCGGTGAGCACTCCGAGGCCCGCCTCCAACACCGCCCGCGGCACGGAGACGCTCGGCAGCGACTGCGCCAGCGTGCCCTCGACGAAGGTCTTGCGCGCGGTCTCGGCGGCCGCCTCGGCGGCCTCCCTGCCGTGCATCAGGCCGGTCGCCTCGGTGGCGAGGATCGTCTTCGCCTCGTTGATCTCGGCGCCCCGGAGCGCGGCGAGACGCTCGATCTCGGGGAGCGGCAGCAGCGTGAACAGCTTGAGGAAGCGGCCGACATCGGCGTCCTCGGTGTTCCGCCAGAACTGCCAGTAGTCGTAGGGCGAGAGCATCCCGGCATCGAGCCAGACCGCGCCGGCCGCCGTCTTGCCCATCTTCGCGCCCGAGGCCGTGGTGAGCAGCGGGCAGGTGAGCGCGTAGAGCTGCGGCGTGCCCATGCGGCGACCGAGATCGATGCCGTTGACGATGTTGCCCCACTGGTCCGAGCCGCCCATCTGCAGGCGGGTGCCGAAGCGCCGGTTCAGCTCCACGAAGTCGTAGGACTGGAGGATCATGTAGTTGAATTCCAGGAACGACAGTTCCTGGTCGCGCTCCAGCCGCATCCGCACGCTGTCCATCGACATCATGCGGTTGACCGAGAAGTGGCGGCCGATGTCGCGCAGCATCTCGATGTAGTTGAGCTTCGTCAGCCACTCGGCGTTGTCGACCATGACTGCGTCGCCCGCGCCCTCGCCGAAGCTGAGGAAGCGCGAGAAGGTCTGCTTGATGCCGTCCTTGTTCGCCTCGATCTGCTCCAGCGTCAGGATCTTGCGCGCCTCGTCGCGGCCGGACGGATCGCCGACGCGGGTGGTGCCGCCGCCCATCAGCACGACCGGCTTGCCGCCGGTCTTCTGCAGCCAGTGCAGCATCATGATCGAGAGCAGGTGGCCGACATGGAGCGACGCCGCCGTGCAATCGTAGCCGGTATAGGTCGTGAGACCGCCCTCCGCCGCGAGCGCGTCGATGCCGGCCAGATCGGACGCCTGATGGATGTAGCCGCGCTCCTGCAGCACCCGGATGAAGTCGGATTTCGGCGCGAAGCTCTCGGCGGTCATGATGATCGGTCTCGGATGGTTTGGCGGCGCGACAGGGGCGCGGCCGGAATGCTATCCCGCGAGGGGACGCGCTCGCGGGCGCTCTTAGCAGGGCAGGCCGCGAAAGGCACGAGCCGGGATTTCGGGAGACAGGACGGCCATGGCGATGAAGCGCGCGATCGGCCTGATGAGCGGCACGTCGCTGGACGGGATCGACGTGGCGCTGATCGAGAGCGACGGCGAGCGCATCCGCGTCGTAAAATCGGCCAACGGCTTCATCGCGCCGCTCGGGCCGACGGGCTACCGCGGCTACGGCGAGGACGAGAAGGCGCTGCTGCGCGAGGCGACCCGCGACGCCGAGGCCATCCGCGACCGGGACGACCGGCCCGGACGCCTGGGCGAGGCGGAGGCGTTCGTCACCCGCGCCCATGCCGAGGCCGTCGAGGCGTTCCTGGCCGAGAACGCGCTTCGGCCCGAGGACATCGACGTGGTCGGCTTCCACGGCCAGACGGTGATCCACCGGCCGCGGCTCGGCATCACGGTTCAGGTCGGCGACGGCGCGGCTCTCGCCCGGCGCCTGCGGATTCGGGTGGTCTCCGACATGCGCGCCAACGACGTGGCGCAAGGCGGACAGGGCGCGCCGCTGGTGCCGGTGTTCCACAGGGCCCTGGCCGAGGCCGCCGGCTTTGCCGGGCCGCTCGGCATCCTCAACATCGGCGGGCTCGCCAACGTCACCCTGATCGATTCGAAGGGCGCCATGCTCGCCTTCGATACCGGGCCGGGCAACGGGCCGATCAACGACTGGATGACGGAGCGCGTTGGCGCCGACCTCGATGCGGACGGCGCCACCGCCGCCCGCGGCACGGTGGATGAGGCGCTTCTCGAAAACCTGCTCGGCCACCCGCTGATCCTGCGCACGCCGCCGAAATCCCTCGACCGGAACTGGTTCTCCCACCGGCTCGCCGGCTACCTCACGGTCGAGGACGGCGCGGCGACGCTCACCGCCTTTTCCGCCCACGCGGTCGCCCGCAGCCTCGCCTTCGCCCGCGAGCGCCCGACCCGCTGGATCGTCGGGGGCGGGGGCGCGAAGAACCGCACATTGATGGCCATGCTGGAACGGCTCCTCGACGCCGAGGTCATGAACGCCGACGCGATCGGCTGGTCCTCGGACTTCCTGGAGGCGCAGGCCTTCGCCTACCTCGCGCTCCGCGCGCTGGAAGGGCTGCCGCTCACCTATCCGACGACGACAGGGGTGAGCGCGCCAGTGACCGGCGGGGTGATTTCCGACCCGTGAGCCCCTCGTGAGTCTGGGCCACGCCCTGCGCCGCATCGTCGAGGGATACCCGCTCGCGCGCACCGATCCGCCGGCCGGGCATCCCCTCGCGCACGTGATCCGAAAAGGCGCGCCGGACGAGCTGCGCCGGGCACTCGCGCCCCTCGACGGGCCCTTCCTCGTCAAGGGCAGCCCCGGCCGCGGCAGCCGCTGGGCGGCGGTGCCGTGGCTCGCGGTGTTCGACCCCGCGGTGACGACGAGCGCCACGACGGGCTACTATCTCGTCTATCTGTTCCCGGCGCACCGGGAGGCGGTGCACCTCTCGCTGGCGCAGGGGACCGTGGCGGCGATCCGCGCGCACGGGCCGCGCGCGGGTGCGCATCTGCGCGAGAGCGGTGCGCGCTTGCGAGAGCGGCTTTCGGATTTCTCGGGCGCTCTGCCGATCCCGGCGATCACGCTCGGCAGCGCAGGCGAACTGCCCGAGGGCTACGAGGCGGCCCACATCCTCGGCCTGACCTACGATCTCAACGCCCTCGCCGACGAGCGGCGGCTGCACGCCGACCTCGCCACCGGCATCGCCGCCTACCGGGCGCTGAAGGCGCGGGGCGGGCTGGATCTTCCGGCGCAACGCTGACGCGTCATCGAGAAGCGGCGACGGACGCGCTGAGGCGGACGTTCAGGGCGTTAAGGACGCGTAAAGCGGTGTCGAGGCTCGGATTGCCGTCATCCGACAGCGCCCGGTAGAGGCTTTCCCGCGACAAGCCCGTTTCGCGGGCAATCTGGGTCATGCCGCGGGCGCGCGCCGCCACGCCGAGCGCCCGACGAAACAGTGCGGCATCGCCTTCCTCAATGGCCGCAGCGAGATATTCGGCGACGGCCTCGTCGCTGTCGAGGAATTCAGCCGAATCGTAGGGGCTCAACTCGGTCATGGCTTTCCTTCCAGCGTCACCGCGAGGGATTTCGCACGGGCGATGTCGCGCTTCTGACTGGATTTGTCCCCTCCACAGAGAAGGATGACGAGGGTTCGACCACGATACGTGAAGTAGATCCGATAGCCCGGCCCGTAGTCGATCCTCAGCTCGCTGACGCCTTCGCCGACCGGCTTCGAGTTACCCTCATGGCCGAGTGCGAGGCGGTCGAGCCGCACTGCGATCCTTGCCTTCGCACGATCATCGCGAAGTCCTCTGAGCCAGTCCGCGAAAACGCGGGTTCGGACGATCTCTGGCATGATAGACCGTAGCCCATAGGCTACATTTCTGCAACAGGCTTCGCGGTCGAGCCGATGCCCGCCTGCACCCGACAGACCGATGAGTGGGTGGAATTTGTGCCGCCCCGCATCCCGCGCTAAGGCACGCGCGCCATGTCGCACAACACCTTCGGCCACCTGTTCCGCGTCACCACCTTCGGCGAGAGCCACGGGGTGGCGCTCGGCTGCGTGGTCGACGGATGCCCGCCCGGCCTTCCCCTGGACGCCGAGGAGATCCAAGCGGAACTCGACCGGCGCAAGCCGGGGCAGTCCCGCTTCACCACGCAGCGGCGCGAGCCCGATCAAGTGAAGATCCTGTCGGGCGTGTTCGGTGACGACCGCACCGGCGGGCGCCAGCTCACCACCGGCACGCCGATCGCGCTGATGATCGAGAACACCGATCAACGCTCGAAAGACTATTCCGAGATCCGCGACAGCTACCGCCCCGGTCACGCCGACTACACCTACGACGCCAAGTACGGTTTTCGCGATTATCGCGGCGGTGGCCGCTCCTCCGCACGGGAGACGGCGGCGCGGGTCGCGGCCGGCGCCATCGCCCGCAAGGTGATCCCCGGCATCACCATCCGCGCCGCCCTGGTGCAGATGGGCCCGCACGCGATCGACCGCGCGAACTGGGACTGGGAGCAGGTCGGCAGCAACCCGTTCTTCTGCCCCGATGCGACGGCGGCCGCGCTCTACGAGACCTATCTCGACGGGATCCGCAAGGACGGCTCCTCGGTCGGCGCGGTGATCGAAGTCGTGGCCGAAGGCGTGCCCCCCGGCCTCGGCGCACCGATCTACGGCAAGCTCGACGCGGATCTCGCCGCGGCGATGATGTCGATCAACGCGGTCAAGGGCGTCGAGATCGGCAACGGCTTCGCCGCGGCGCGCCTACGCGGCGAGGACAACGCCGACGAGATGCGCGCCGGCAATGACGGCCGCCCGCGCTTCCTCGACAACCATGCCGGCGGCATCCTCGGCGGCATCTCGTCGGGCGAGCCGGTGGTGGTGCGCTTTGCCGTGAAGCCGACCTCCTCGATCCTGACGCCGCGCCGGAGCGTGAACCGGGACGGTGCGGAGATCGACCTCGTCACCAAGGGCCGCCACGACCCTTGCGTCGGCATCCGCGCCGTGCCGGTGGCCGAGGCGATGATGGCCTGCGTGCTGGCGGACCACTATCTTCGCCATCGCGGCCAGGTCGGCGACCGCGCCTGACCCGCCCTTTCGAACCGCTGAACGAGACGAAGCCCGTGCCCCATTGCAGCGTCACCGAGGCCATCGAGGCCTTCGCCCGCGGCGAGATCGTGGTCGTCACCGACGACGACGACCGCGAGAACGAGGGCGACCTCGTCGTCGCCGCCTCGCTCTGCACGCCGGAGAAGATGGCGTTCATCATCCGCAACACCTGCGGCATCGTCTGCGCGCCGATTACCCTCGACGAGGCGCGCCGTCTCCACCTCGACCCGATGGTGGCCTCCAACGACGCGCCGCTCGGCACCGCCTTCACCGTCACGGTCGACGTGCGCCACGGCCTCACCACCGGCATCTCCGCCGAGCAGCGCTGCAACACGGTCCGCGCGCTCGCCAACGGGAACATGGGCGCGGGCGATTTCGTGCGGCCGGGCCACGTCTTCCCGCTCATCGCCCGCGACGGCGGCGTGCTGATGCGCTCCGGCCATACCGAGGCGGCGGTCGATCTGTGCAAGCTCGCGGGCCTGCCGCCGGTCGGCGTGATCTGCGAACTCGCCAACGACGACGGCACCGTGATGAAGGGGCCGCAGATCGACGCGTTCGCCGAGCAGCACGGCCTCAAGCGCGTGTCGGTCGCCGACCTCATCGCCTACCGCCAGGCCCGCGACCGGCTGGTGGAGCGGGTCGGCACCTTCCCGGTGAAGACCGAGTTCGGCGCGATGACCGGCTACGCCTACGTCACGCCGTTCGAGCCGATCCAACAGTTCGCCTTCGTCCACGGCGCCATCGGCGACGGCCGCAACGTGCCGGTGCGCCTGCACCGCTCCAACGTCGTGGCCGACGTCATCGAGGGCGGTCAGCAGATCGAGAGCGTCATGCGCCGCTTCGCCAAGGAGGGAAGGGGCATCCTCGTCTACCTGCGCGACGGCACCGCGGGTGTGCCGCTCAACCGCTACGCGGAGGAGGGCGCCGAGGCGCAGCGCGTGCGCCAGTGGCGCGAGGTGGGCCTGGGCGCGCAGATCCTGCGCGACCTCGGCGTGGTCTCGATCCGCAACCTGTCGTCCTCGTCCCGCGCCTATGTCGGCCTCTCGGGCTTCGGCATCGAGCTGGTCAGCGAGGAGCCGCTGGAGGGATGAGCGGCGCCCCAAACCGTCGTCCCGAAGACCGGAGGCTGGTCTTCGGGACAGAAGGTCACCGCCCCATCAGCGCGTCCACATGGGCGGCCACCGAGCGGGCGAGCCCGTCGAGGCTGTAGCCGCCCTCCAAGATCGAGACGACGCGGCCCTTGGCGTGGCGGTCGGCGACCTCCATCAGGCGCCGCGTCGCCCAGCCGAAATCGGCCTCTTCGAGCTGGATGTTGGCCAGCGGGTCGAGCTTGTGCGCGTCGAACCCGGCCGAGATCACGATCAGGTCGGGGGCGAAGGCGTCGAGCCGCGGCAGGATCCGTGCCTCGAAGGCCTCCCGGAAGATCTCGCTGCCGTCGAAGGCCGAGAGCGGCGCGTTGACGATGGTGTCGTGGTCCCCCCGCTCGCCCGTCGAGCCGGTGCCGGGGAACAGCGGCATCTGGTGGGTCGAGGCGTAGAGCACGCTCTTGTCGGACCAAAAGATGTCCTGCGAGCCGTTGCCGTGGTGGACGTCCCAATCCACCAGCGCGACGCGGGTGGCGCCGAACGCCTTCTGCGCGTGGCGCACGGCGATCGCCGCGTGGTTGAACAGGCAGAAGCCCATGGCGCGGGTGAGTTCGGCGTGGTGGCCGGGCGGGCGCATGGCGACGAAGGCGTTGGCGCACTCGCCCTTCATCACCGAATCGACGGCATGGTTCGAGCCGCCGATCGCGTGCAGGCAGGTGTTGAGCGTGCCCGGAGACATCAGCGTGTCGCCGTCGATCTGGAAGAACCCCTCGTCGGGCGAGGCCGCGACGATGGCCTCGACGTAGGCGGCCGGGTGGGCGAGTTCGGCGACCGACGCCTCCGCCTTCGGCGCGTGGCTGCGGACGAGGGCGGCGAAGCGCTCGTTCTCGAGGGCGCTCTCGACCGCCTGCATGCGGGCCGGCCGCTCCGGATGTCCGGTCGGAACCACGTGTTCGACCGCGCTCGGATGGGTGACGTAGAGGGTGCTCAGGGCCGTTTCTCCCAGGGTGCGCGAAGCGTCGATGCCGGGGCCCGGCGATCCCACCTCGTCACGCGCCGCCCTGCGGAGGCAGGACGGCCTTGTCGTTGCCGATGCGATGCTCCCGGTTCGCGCCGGGACCCACCGCCTCGTTCCCTCGAACTTGTCGATCTTGTCGCCCGCGCGCAACAGGACAAAGCGGGACAGCGGGCCGGATCGCTCTCTTCCGCACAGGGCCGCTTCCCGGCCCAAGCTTAGCCATAAAGTCGCTCTCAACCTGCGGTGGCCTCCTCGCACGACCGACCACCCGCCATGCGCTCCCCGTCCGCCCTCATCCTCCTCGCGGGCCTCGTGCCCCTGACCTCCGACCTGGCCGGCTGTCAGTCGCGGACGGCGCAGGTCGCGCCGCCTGTCCAGGCGGTCGCCGAACTGCCCGCCGTCCCGCCCCTGCCGCCGGGGCCGGAGCGGGACGCGGCCTGGATGAAGCTCGCGCCGAAAGCGCCCCTCGATCCGGCCTTGGCCCGCACCATGGTCGATTTCGCGACCCGCGAGCCGGTCGGCACCATCATCGTGGACACGACCGAGCGGCGACTCTACCTCATCGAGCCCGGCGGCAAGGCAATGCGCTACCCCGTTTCCGTCGGCCGGGCGGGGCTCGCATGGACCGGGCGGGCGGAGATCGACCGCAAGCTCGAATGGCCGGACTGGAACCCGGCCCCGGAGATGATCGGCCGCCATCCCGATCTGCCGCCGCGCCTGGAAGGCGGTCCCTTCAGCCCGATCGGCGCCCGCGCGCTCTACCTCGCGCAGAACCGCAAGGACACGCTCTACCGCATCCACGGCACCAACGAGCCGGAGACGATCGGGCAGGCCGTGTCCTCGGGCTGCATCCGCATGCTCAACGAGGACGTGATGGACCTCTACGACCGCGTGCCGGTCGGGACGAAGGTCGTGGTGCGATGAAGAGAGTCTTACTTTTCGAGAGCAAGATTTCCGAAAGGCTCAATCGTGAGCCTACGTTTACCTGAACACGGGTTCAGATTTGGCCATTAACCTCTTCGGGTGTTGTCGGTCCGTATTGTCAGCACAGACACGGACAAACACCGGCAACACGGGGCCGGGGAGGCATCAAACCATGACCAACACTGCGCTTGAACTGTTCTGCACCCGCATCGTCGATGCCGGCCGCCTGACCCAGGACGACGTCCGCGAGCTCGCCCGCGAGATCCTGCCCGACGGCATCATGGGCCGGGAAGAGGCCGACCTGCTGCTCGCCCTGGACCGCGCGGTCGCCGAGACGCACGAGGGCTTTTCCGCCTTCGTCGCCGCCGAGGTCGTGAACTTCGCCGTCTACGGCGAGCGTCCCACCGGCATCATCACCCGTGAGATGTCCGCGTGGCTCTCCGCCTCGATCGCCGGCCGCAAGGGTCCGACCGCGCTCGGCACCCGGATCGCCATGGAGATCGTGCGCGAGGCTGACACCAGCGACGAGGCGCTGATCGCCTTCGCCCTCAAGGCCAAGAGCACCTTGGCCAAGAGCACCCTGGCCAAGAGCAAGATGGACGAGCCGGCCGAGAGCTGCGCCGGTCGCCTGCCCTGCGCTGCATGATGTATTCAGTTTTGAGGGCAGATTCGCCTTCGGCAACGACACCGCGGCCAGCAACCGAGCCGCGCCGAAATTCGAATTGATAGCCCCTCAATCGAATTTCACCGAAGCTGGCCTTTTGGGGTGTGCGGCACAGCTTCCGTCTCTCGCGCAACTGCTTTATCGGGAGGGGTTCGGGCTTGCCTTCAGGAGGGGCAGGCCAGGACAGTCCCCCTCAAGAAGCGGCTGCGATGTTCGATAAGATCCTGATTGCCAACCGGGGCGAGATCGCCTGCCGTATCATCAAGACCGCCCGGAAGATGGGCATCAAGACGGTGGCCGTGTACTCGGACGCCGACCGCGATGCCGTCCACGTGGCGATGGCCGACGAGGCCGTCCATATCGGCCCGGCGCCCGCCGCGCAGTCCTACCTCCTGATCGACAGGATCATCGACGCCTGCAAGCGGACCGGCGCGCAGGCGGTCCACCCGGGCTACGGCTTCCTCTCCGAGCGCGAGGCCTTCCCGAAGGCGCTGGCGGAAGCCGGCATCGTCTTCATCGGTCCGAACCCGGGCGCCATCGCCGCCATGGGCGACAAGATCGAATCGAAGAAGGCCGCGGCCGCGGCCAAGGTCTCGACGGTGCCGGGCTTCCTCGGGGTGATCGAGAGCCCTGAGCACGCCGTGAAGATCGCCGACGAGATCGGCTATCCCGTCATGATCAAGGCGTCCGCCGGCGGCGGCGGCAAGGGCATGCGCATCGCCGAGTCGGCCGACGAGGTCGCCGAAGGCTTCGCCCGCGCCAAGTCCGAGGCGTCGTCCTCCTTCGGCGACGACCGCGTCTTCGTGGAAAAGTTCATCACCGATCCGCGCCACATCGAGATCCAGGTGATCGGCGACAAGCACGGCAACGTGATCTATCTCGGCGAGCGCGAGTGCTCGATCCAGCGCCGCAACCAGAAGGTCATCGAGGAGGCCCCGTCGCCGCTCCTCGACGAGGAGACCCGGCGCAAGATGGGCGAGCAGGCGGTCGCTCTGGCAAAGGCCGTGAATTACGACTCCGCCGGCACGGTCGAGTTCGTCGCCGGCCAGGACAAGTCGTTCTACTTCCTCGAAATGAACACCCGCCTGCAGGTGGAGCATCCCGTCACCGAGATGATCACCGGGCTCGACCTCGTCGAGCTGATGATCCGGGTCGCCGCCGGCGAGACGCTGCCGCTGACGCAGGACGAGGTGAAGCTCGACGGCTGGGCGGTGGAGAGCCGCGTCTACGCCGAGGACCCGACCCGCAACTTCCTGCCCTCGATTGGCCGGCTCACGGTCTACCAGCCGCCGGAGGAGGGTCCGCTCGGCGGGGCGATCGTGCGCAACGATACCGGCGTGGAGGAGGGCGGCGAGATCGCGATCCACTACGATCCGATGATCGCCAAGCTCGTCACCTGGGCGCCGACGCGGCTTGAGGCGATCGAGGCGCAGGCGACGGCGCTCGATGCCTTCGCCATCGACGGCATCCGCCACAACATCCCGTTCCTCGCCACCCTGATGGCCCATCCGCGCTGGCGCGAGGGCCGGCTCTCGACGGGCTTCATCAAGGAGGAGTTCCCGGAGGGCTTCTCCGCCCCCGCGCCGGAGGGGCAGGTCGCCCGACGGCTCGCGGCGGTGGCGGCGGCGATCGACCACAAGCTCAACATCCGCAAGCGCGGCATCTCCGGCCAGATGCGCGACCCGAGCCTGCTCACCTTCCAGCGGGAGCGCGTGGTGGTGCTCTCCGGCCAGCGCTTCAACGTCACCGTCGAAACGCAGGACGACGACCTTCTCGTCACCTTCGACGACGGCACGGCGACCCCGGTGCGCAGCGACTGGCGCCCCGGCGATCCGGTCTGGAGCGGCACGGTCGCCGGCGCGCCGGTGGCGATCCAGGTCCGCCCGCTCCTCAACGGCGTCTTCCTGCAGCATGCGGGTGCGGCGGCCGAAGCGCGGGTCTTCACCCGCCGCGAGGCCGAACTCGCCGACCTGATGCCGGTCAAGGAGAATGCCGGTTCGGGCAAGCAGCTCCTCTGCCCGATGCCGGGCCTGGTCAAGCAGATCATGGTCTCGGAGGGCCAGGAGGTGAAGAACGGCGAGCCGCTCGCCATCGTCGAGGCGATGAAGATGGAGAACGTGCTGCGCGCCGAGCGCGACGGCACCGTCTCGAAGATCGCCGCCAAGGAAGGCGACAGCCTCGCCGTCGATGCGGTGATCCTGGAATTCGCCTGATCGGCCCGGTCGTCGTCGGCCGCCGTGAACCAGATCCACAACGAGCAGACGAAGCTTCTGGCGACCGGCCTCAACAATGTCGCCGTCGCCTTCGTGGTGATCGGCGGCGTCACACCGGTCACCGCCATGAGCTTCGGCGTCGCGAGCGCGCCGACCCTCAGCTTCGGAACCGTCGCGTTCGCGACGATCTGGATTTCGACCGCGGCAGGGTTACATTGGATCGCGAGGCGGATCCTCAGGAGCCTTCTGCCGTGAGTTCCGGCGAGATCTTCGTCACCTTCGTGATTCCGGCCGTCGTTCTCGCGATGGCCTATCTGGCGATGCTCGCCAACGAGCGCGCCGTGAAGCGTGCCGTCCAACGCGAACACCGGACGCCCGGCGAGTAGGCATCCCGCCCGCACCCTCTGTCGAGATCGATGCCGCTCTACTTCGCCTACGGCGCCAACATGGACGCCGCCGCCATGGCGCAACGCTGCCCGGCCTCGCGGCTGATCGGGCGCGGGCGCTTGCCGCGGCACCGCTTCATCATCATGCGGGAGGGCTGGGCCTCCGTGGTGCGGGCACCGGGCGCGACGGTGTGGGGCGTGCTGTGGGAACTCGCGCTCTCCGACGTGCCGGCGCTGGACCGCTACGAGGGCGTGGCGGGCGGGCTCTACGTGAAGGCCTACCAGCCGGTCGTCACCGATGGCGGGACGAAGCGCGCCCTGATCTATCTCGGCCGCAGCCAGGCCGGCGGACTGCCGCGGCCGGGCTACCTCGAAGCCGTGCTGGCCGCGGGGGCGGCGGCGCAATTGCCCGGCCTCTATCTCCAGGAGATCCGTGGCTGGCAGCGCCGCGCTCCGGCCTGATCGGCCCGCGGCCGAGCCCGCCGCGACGCGGTCGGCG
>NZ_BPRD01000289.1 GCF_022179745.1 Methylorubrum podarium | reverse complement strand
AGAGCGTCGTGCCGCTCACGCCCGCCGAGATCGATCCCGCCATGGATACCGGCCGGCTCGTCTTCGTGGTCGAATTGCCGCCACGGCTGCAGAAAGACGTGCTCTCCGGCCGCCCGGCCGAGGTGCAGCTCGGCGTCGATGCCACGGCCATGACCCAGGCCGGCAACGGCTCGATCTACATTCAGTCCATCATCGCCCAGGAGGTCGCCCGCTTCGCCGCGCGCAGCGATCTCACGGACGTCGCCCCGGTGCAGGTGGTGACGCGGGCCAAGTTCAACCCGAACCTCCAGACGAGTTGGTTCACCTCGGTGATGCAGGTGATCAACAACATCACCCTGCTCACGGTCATCCTCACCGGCGCCGCGCTGATCCGCGAGCGCGAGCAGGGCACGGTGGAGCACCTGCTGGTGATGCCGCTCGTGCCGGTCGAGATCATGCTCGCCAAGGTGGTCGCCAACGGGCTCGTCATCCTCGTCGGCGCGGGCTTCTCGCTGGTCGTCGTCGTGGAATGGTGGCTCGGCGTGCCGATCGCCGGCTCCATCCCCCTGTTCCTGTTCGGGGCATGCCTCTACGCCCTCGCGGTCGCCGCGCTCGGCATCCTGCTCGGCACCATCGCCAGTTCGATGGGCCAGTTCGGGCTGCTCGTCATCCCGATCCTATTGCTCATGCAGCTGCTCTCGGGGAGCAGCACGCCGATGGAGAGCATGCCGTTCTGGCTCCAGATCCTGGTGCAGACAGTGAGCCCGACGCCCCACTTCGTCGCCTTCGCCCAGGCCGTGCTCTACCGCGGCGCCGGCCCGTCCGTGGTCTGGCCGCAGCTCCTCGCGCTCATCGCCCTCGGCACCGTCTACTTCGCCTTCGCCCTCGTCCGCTTCCGCCGCGTGATCTTCGGCGTCTGACCGACGACACGCCCGGCCGGATTCCGGCCATCACCCGACGGGCCGCGCCCTCAGGCCCCGTCAGCCAGGAGACGCCCATGACCGAGCCGACGAATCCGCAGCGGCCGACCCCCGCCCCGGACGGCGAGGAACTCGCCCTGATCGACCGCTACTGGCGGGCGGCGAACTACCTCTCGGTCGGGCAGATCTACCTGCTCGACAACCCGTTGCTGCGCGAGCCGTTGAAGCCCGAGCACATCAAGGCGCGCCTGCTCGGCCACTGGGGCACGACGCCGGGACTGAACTTCATCTACGTCCACCTCAACCGGCTGATCAAAGCGCGCGACCTCGACGCGATCTACATCTGCGGCCCCGGCCATGGCGGGCCGGGCATCGTGGCCAACACCTATCTCGAAGGCAGCTACAGCGAGGTCTATCCGGACATCGCGCAGGATACGGAGGGCATGCGGAGACTGTTCCGGCAGTTCTCCTTTCCCGGCGGCATCCCGAGCCACGTCGCCCCCGAGACGCCCGGCTCGATCCACGAGGGCGGCGAACTCGGCTACGCCCTCGTCCACGCCTTCGGCGCCGTGTTCGACAATCCCGACCTGATCGCCGCCTGCGTGGTCGGCGACGGCGAGGCCGAGACCGGGCCGCTCGCCGCCTCCTGGCACTCCAACAAGTTCCTGAGCCCGGTGACCGACGGCGCGGTGCTGCCGATCCTCCATCTCAACGGCTACAAGATCGCCAACCCGACCGTGCTCGCCCGCCTGCGCGACGACGAGCTGGAAGCCCTGTTCACCGGCTACGGCTACGAGCCGTTCTTCGTCGAGGGCGATCAGCCCGAACCGATGCACCGGGCGATGGCCGAGACGCTCGACCGCGCGGTGGACCGCATCCGGGACATCCAGGCCGAGGCGCGGGGCGGCGGCATGGGCTTCCGGCGTCCGCGCTGGCCGATGATCGTGCTGCGCAGCCCCAAGGGCTGGACCGGGCCGAAGACCGTGGACGGCAAGCGGGTCGAGGGCTTCTGGCGCGCGCATCAGGTGCCGGTCGGCAACGCCCGCAGCGATGACGGGCACCGCAAGATCCTCGAAGACTGGATGCGGAGCTACGCGCCCGAGACCCTGTTCGACGAGACCGGGCGCCTGCGCCCCGAACTCGCCGCGCTCGCGCCCGAGGGTCCCCGGCGCATGGGCGCCAACCCGCACGCCAATGGCGGCCTGCTCCGACGCGAGTTGCGGCTTCCCCGCTGGCAGGATTTCGCCCTCGAGGTTCCTCGGCCCGGCGCGGCTTTCGGCGAGGCGACGCGCACGCTCGGGCACTATCTCCGCGACGTGGTCCGGCTCAACGCCGAGGCGCGCAACTTCCGCATCATGGGGCCGGACGAGACCGCCTCGAACCGGCTCGACGCGGTGTTCGAGGCGACCGACCGCGTCTGGATCGAGAATATCGAGCCCTACGACGTCAGCCTCGCCCACGAGGGCCGGGTGATGGAGGTGCTGAGCGAGCATCTCTGCCAGGGCTGGCTCGAAGGCTACCTGCTCACCGGCCGCCACGGCCTGTTCTCCTGCTACGAGGCGTTCATCCACATCGTCGACTCGATGTTCAACCAGCACGCCAAGTGGCTGAAGGTCTCGCGCGAACTCGGCTGGCGGCGACCGATCGCGTCGCTCAACTACCTCCTGACCTCCCATGTCTGGCGCCAGGACCATAACGGCTTCAGCCACCAGGACCCCGGCTTCATCGACCTCGTCGCCAACAAGAAGTCGGACATCGTCCGGGTCTACCTGCCGCCGGACGCCAACACCCTGCTCTGGGTCGCCGACCACTGCCTGAAGACCTACGACCGCATCAACGTGATCGTGGCCGGCAAGCAGCCGCAGCCGCAATGGCTGACCGCCCACGAGGCCGGGCTCCATTGCGAGGCCGGCATCGGCATCTGGCCCTGGGCCGGCACCGACGAGAGCGGGCTCGAGCCCGACGTCGTGATGGCCTGCGCCGGGGACGTGCCGACGCTCGAAACCCTGGCCGCCGTCGATCTGCTGAGGCGCGCCGTGCCGGGCCTGAGGATCCGCGTCGTCAACGTGGTCGACCTGATGACGCTCCAGTCGGACAGGGACCATCCGCACGGGCTGTCGGACGCGGAGTTCGACAGTCTCTTCACGCGGGATAAGCCGGTGATCTTCGCCTATCACGGCTATCCCTATCTGATTCACCGGCTGACCTATTCGCGGGCCAACCACGCCAACATGCACGTGCGCGGCTTCATCGAGGAGGGCACGACGACGACGCCCTTCGACATGGTGGTGCTGAACGAGCTCGACCGCTTCCACCTCGCCATCGAGGCGATCGACCGGGTGCCGGGACTGGTCACGCGGGCGGCGGGGGCCAAGCAGGATTTCCGGGACCGCCTGACTGCGCACAAGCTCCACATCCGCGAGCACGGCGAGGACATGCCCGAGATCCAGGGCTGGAAATGGCCCTACGAGACCCGCCGGGAGGGTGACGCACCGCACTGAGCGGGATCGTCCGGGCTGTCCGCCCGCCCTCCGAGCTCCAAGCAGGCTTGCGGCCGGGCGCGAGACAGCGTCAATCCGGCATCCGAAGCGGAGCGTCGCCGAATGGCGCGCCGGCGCATGGGCGGGAAGGGCCGCAGCCTCATGGACACGCAACAAGCCGGCCGGGTGCTCATCGCCGGAGGCGGTATCGCGGGGCTCGCCGTCAGGCGGGCGCTGCACCGGCGGGGCATCCCGTCGCTCACGCTGGAGCGGCGCGGCGTGCAGTCGGATGCGGGCCTGGCGATCAACCTGCCCGGCAACGCGGTGCGCGCCCTGAGCCAGCTCGGTCTGCTCGACGGGCTGCGCGCGGCCGGCTCGCCGGTGCGGCGTCGCGAGTACCGCACCGAGCGCGGGCGCCTGCTCTTTTCCGTGGACGAGACCGCGTTCTGGGGCAGCGAGACCGGACCGCACTGCCTGCGCCGTGCCGACCTGATGCGGCTGCTGCAACAGGACCTGTCCCCCGGCGACATCCGGCCGGGTTCCGGGATCGCTGCCATCCGGCAGGAGCCGCGAGGGGCCGAAGTGCTGCTGGAGGATGGTACGACGGAGTCGGGCGGCCTGCTCGTGGGGGCGGACGGCGTCCACTCGACCATTCGGCGCGGCCTGTTCGGCGATCAGGCCCTCGGCACGGCGATGCTGGCGCGGCAGAGCTGGCGCTTCATGACACCCAATCCCGGCATCGAGGCCTGGACCCTGTGGGCGGGAACCGGCGCCCTGTTCCTGCTCATCCCGGTCGATCGCGGCGAAGCCTATGGCTGGGTCTCGGTCAGCCGAGGCGGCAACGCCGATCCCGAAGCGATCCGCGGCGCCTTCGCCGCCTTTCCCCGGCTGGTTTGCGATACGCTCGACGCGGTTCTCTCACGACCGGACGCGATCCATCACTCGCCGCTGGAGGAAGTCCGGATCCCGGTCTGGGTGCGCGACCGCGCCGTCCTGCTGGGCGACGCGGCCCACGCGACCGCGCCGGTCTGGGCGCAGGGCGCGGCGCTCGCGCTGGAAGACGCGCTCGTGCTGGCCCGCCTGCTGTCGGAGCGGACGGATTGGAGCGGGGTCGGAGCGGAATACGAGCGCCTGCGCCGTCCCCGTGTCGATCATGTCCAGCGGATGACGGATCGCCTGTCGCGCACGGCGCGGTGGCCGGACTGGGCGAGGAACCTTCTGCTGCCGGTCGTCGGCCCGCGCAGCTACCGCGCCACCTACGATCCGCTTCGCATGCCGGTGGTCTGACCCGGTTTCCGGTTGATCACCTCGGGTTCTGCCCGAGTCCGTCATCGCGAGCGTCAGCGAAGCGATCCAGAGCGCGACCTATCCGGATCTGGCGCGCCCTGGATTGCCACGGCTTCGCCTCGCAATGACGGTGGAGAGACCGAAGCGATCAAGCGGATCAGCAGGAAAAATTGGAGCGGGTGAAGGGAATCGAACCCTCGTATTCAGCTTGGTAGGCTGCTGCTCTACCATTGAGCTACACCCGCCGACCGCGACTCACACCGGGCACCGGTTTCCCGGAAGCCCTCCGCACAGGGCGGCGTGGCGAGCGGCAATGCAGCGGGGCGATAGCACGCCTCGGTCGCTTTGAGAAGCGCGAAGCAGGATCTCGCCCCGACGCAGAAGCTGTGCGAGGGAGAAGGAATTGCCGTGCAAGCGGCCCGGTTTCAGGCCTCTCTCTTGTTCCTTCGTCGCAAGACAGCACCTCCCCCGCCCTCCCGACACGCCGACGCGCAGGTCGCCTCCTCCTCGTCGGCGCGCCTCGACATCCGCGGCGTGAGCCGGCGCTACGGCCGGACGCTGGCGCTCGACGACGTGTCGCTGTCCCTGTCGCCGGGCGAGATCCTGGCCGTCCTCGGCGATTCCGGCTGCGGGAAGAGCACGCTGCTGCGGCTCGTCGCCGGGCTCGATGCGCTCGATGCCGGCGAGATCCGCATCGATGGCCGGCGCGTCGCGGGGCGCGGGGGCGACGAGCCGCCGGAGACCCGCGGCGTCGGCCTGATGTTCCAGGACTACGCCCTGTTTCCCCATCTCACCGTGCTGGCCAATATCCGGTTCGGCCTGAGCCACCTGTCGGGTGCGCAGGCGCGGGCCGTGGCACGGGAGCGCCTCGCCGAGGTCGGGCTGGCCGGTCGTGAGGAGAGCTATCCGGCGACGCTGTCCGGCGGCGAGGCGCAGCGGGTCGCGCTGGCGCGGGCGCTCGCGCCGCGCCCGCGGGTGCTGCTCCTCGACGAGCCGTTCTCGAATCTCGACGCCGGCACCCGCGAGCGGGTTCGGGCCGACACCCTCGCCGTGCTGCGCCAGGACGGCATCAGCGCCATCCTCGTGACCCACGACGCCGCCGAGGCCGTCGAGTTCGCCGACCGCATCGCCCTGATGCGGGGGGGCCGACTGATCCAGTGCGACACCGCCGAGGCCCTGTATCGCGCGCCCGTCGATCCCTTCGCCGCGAAGGCGCTCGGCGAGGTCGTGACCGTGGCGGGCCTCGCCTCCGGCGGCCGGCTGACGACGCCGCTGGGGACGGTTCCCCTGCCCGCTCCCGCGCCCGACGGGGCCGTGCAGGTGTGCCTGCGTCCGGAAGCGATCCGCATCGTGCCGCCCGGCGAAGGCGTTCCGGGCCGGGTCCTGCGCCGCAGCTTCGCCGGCGCGAGCACCCGCATCGACGTCGACGTCGCGGGGCTCGACACCCCTTTGCGTCTCACCGCGGCGTTGGACGATGTCGTCGAGGACAGGGTCGAACTGAGTCTCGTCGAGGGCAGGGTCTTCGTCTTTCCCAGTCCTTGATCGGCCCAGCAGCCCATTTTTTATCTGGAATAAGTATAAATCATCAGCCTTGTCGGTTTAACCGGCGCTCTTTAACACCCGACGAGCATCGACAATGCTCGGGGGGAAGAGAATGTTGCGGCTGCGGCGCTTCGGTTATCTCGTGGGATTCGGCCTCGCCTTGGCTCTGACCGGCCAAGCCGAGAGCGCCGAGGTGAACCTCTACACGACCCGCGAACCGGGCCTGATCCGGCCGCTCCTCGATGCCTATACCGCCAAGAGCGGCGTGACGGTGAACACCGTGTTCGTCGAGAAGGGCTTGGCCGAGCGCGTCGCGGCCGAGGGTGCCCGCAGCAGCGCCGACGTCCTCATGACGGTCGATATCGGCAATCTGATCGAGTTGGTCGACCGCGACCTCGCCCAGCCGGTCCGCTCCGCCGCCCTGGAATCGGCCGTACCGGCACCCCTGCGCGATCCGGACGGGCGCTGGTTCGCGCTCTCCATGCGCGCCCGCGTTCTCTACGCCGACAAGGCGCTCGGCGAGCTGAACG
>NZ_BPRD01000288.1 GCF_022179745.1 Methylorubrum podarium | reverse complement strand
CGCCATCGTCGGCGGCCTGCGCTTCGGCGAGGGCACGCTCTACACCCGCAATGCTGGGCAGCGCCGGATCTACTGGCAGGGGCCGACGCTCGGCTTCGATGTCGGCGGCGACGGGGCGCGCACGATGATGCTCGTCTACAACCTCCCCGCCGTGCGCGACCTCTACCGCCGTTTCGGCGGCGTCGACGGCTCGGCCTACTTCATCGGCGGGTTCGGCATGACCGCGGTGACCGATGGCGGCATCATCGTGGTGCCGATCCGCTCCGGTGTCGGCGCCCGGCTCGGCATCAATGTCGGCTACCTGAAGTTCACCGGCCGCCCGACCTGGAACCCGTTCTGATCCGGACCCGCTCCGCCCCCGATCCCGGAGCGCGCGACGCAACGGCGCTTGCCTCCGCGCGGGCAAGGCGGGCAAAAGACGCAGCGGCCGGACCTGTCGGCCGAGGCGGCGTGAGGGCCCCTTCGTGATCGAGACCGTGATGATCTTCGGGCTCGGCTTCCTCCTGGCGAGCCTGTGCGCCCTGACGATCCTGCCGACCGTGAACGCCCGTGCCGCCCGCCTCGCCCGGCGGCGGATCGAGGCGACCCTGCCGGTCAGCGTGTCCGAGGTCGTGGCCGAGCGCGACCACCTGCGGGCGGAATTCGCCGTGGCGCAGCGCCGGCTGGAGCGCAAGGCCGAGGCCGTCGCCGCCCGTCGCCACGCCGACATGGCCGCCATCGGCGCCCGCACCATGGAGGCCGAGGCGGCGGTCGCCGCCCGAATCCTCAGCGAGGCCGAGGTGGCCCGCGCCCTCGAACGCATCGCCGGGCTCGACCGGGATCTCGCCGCGGCCCGCGCCGAGGGCGAGACGGGGCTCGCCACCCTGCACGCCCTGGAAGAGGCCCACCGCACCCTCCTCGACGACCTCAAGGCCACGCGCCGGGCGCAGGCGGGCACCGCGCCGTCGGCGAACGAAGGGGACGCGGACGCCGCCGCACGCCCCGGCGCCGCGATCGAGGCCGAGATCGAGACGCTGCGCGCGGAGCTGGCGGCGGCCCGAGCCGCCGCTCAGGACGCCCTGGCCGCGCGGGGGAGCGAGGACACCGCCGAGCTGCGCCGCCGCATCAGCGAGGTGGCCGACGCCCTGGCCCGCCGCGACCGGCTGCCCCAGGCCGGGGGCTTCCCCGCCGCCGCCTCAGCCACCGCCCCAGTTACCTCGCCTGCGCTCGCCGAGAGCTGAAACGCACCGAGCGGAGCGCCCCCGCGGCCTATCGTGCCGCCCTCCCTTGCGATGCCCCGCACGAGTCCGTAAGCACCGAACCATCTTGCGTTTGCCCCGAACCCGCCTTGCTACGGACATGCGGGGGCATCATCGCGCCCGGAACTCCTCCCACGAATCTCTTTCCACGAACCGCGATCGAGCGAACATCATGGCCCTGAAGCTGACGCCCCTGGTTCTCGCCCTCGCAGGCGCGGCTGCCCTGCTGGCCGCTCCGGCCCAGGCGCAGCAGTCGAAGCGCGGCAACGAGACGCTCAAGAAGTACTGCACCGGCGATTACCTCAGCTATTGCGGCAACCTCGATCCGGACGATCCGGCGACCGACCAGTGCTTCAAGACCAACTGGGCGAAGCTGTCCGAGAACTGCCGCCGGGCGATCGACGCCTACACGCCGCCGAAGGACGGGGCCCGCGGCAACAAGAAGAGCTGAGCTTCGTTCGCGCGGGGGCGTCGGGGCTCGGCGGAGCCGGGCCCGCGCCGGGCCTTCGCCGCCCGTGCCCGCATCGCGTTGTCCGAAGCGCCCGCGGCCACCTTTCGGGACGAGGCTCCAACGGCTAAGCTCACGCCGCCGCCCTGCCGGAAATCCCGCCGGAAATCCCGATGCCCG
This sequence comes from Methylorubrum podarium, assembly GCF_022179745.1. Taxonomy (GTDB): domain Bacteria; phylum Pseudomonadota; class Alphaproteobacteria; order Rhizobiales; family Beijerinckiaceae; genus Methylobacterium; species Methylobacterium podarium. The sequence continues at coordinate 2,973 of NZ_BPRD01000288.1, read as the reverse complement.
CCCGTTCCGCCCGCCTCTCGATCCTGATCGCGCTCGGCCTCGTCCTGGCCTGCACGGCCTGCGGCCGGCGCGGCAGCCTGGAACCGCCGGGGGCCGCCGTGTCGGAGACCGCTCCGAGCCCGCGCCCCGGCGCCCCGGCCTCGGAGCGGAGCCTGCCGTCCAGCACGGTCTCCGTGGGCGATCGCGGCGCGGCCCCCGATCCCGAGGCCGTGCAGGCCGGCGACGAGCTGAGTGCCGCGGCGATCCCCGCGGGCGGCGACGGCGTTCCGGTCACGACCTCCCGCGGATCCAAGCGCGGCTACCGGGTTCCCAAGGAGCCGTTCATCCTCGACCCGCTCCTCTAGCACCGGGTTCGAGGTAGACAGCGCACCGCGCCTGGGGGCATTCGGGCGTGCCGAGCCTCTTGCGGCGCGGCGGCGGGTTCTGCGGCGGATTCTCCTGACATGCACCACTTCCATTACCGGGACGGGCGTCTCCACGCCGAGGACGTCGATCTGACGGCGCTCGCCGAGGCGGTCGGCACGCCGTTCTACTGCTACAGCACCGCCACCCTGGAGCGGCACTACCGCGTCTTCGCCGAGGCGTTTTCCGGCGACGACGCGCTGGTCTGCTTCGCCATGAAGGCGAACTCGAACCAAGCGGTGCTCGCCACCCTCGCCCGCCAGGGCGCGGGCATGGACATCGTCTCCGAGGGCGAATTGCGCCGGGCGCTCGCCGCGGGCGTGCCGGGCCACCGCATCGTCTTCTCCGGCGTCGGCAAGACCCGCGAGGAGATGGCCGCCGCCCTCGACGCGGACATCCTCTGCTTCAACGTCGAGAGCGAGCCCGAACTCGCCGCCCTGTCCGAGGTCGCTGCCGCGCGGGGACGCAGGGCGCCGGTCTCGATCCGCGTGAACCCGGACGTCGACGCCCTGACGCATGCCAAGATCTCGACGGGCAAGTCCGACAACAAGTTCGGCATCCCGATCTCCCGCGCCCGCGAGGTCTATGCCGGGGCCGCGCGCCTGCCGGGTCTCGAGATCGTCGGCGTCGACGCGCATATCGGCAGCCAGATCACCGACCTCACCCCGTTCGACAACGCCGCGCGCCTGCTCTGCGAGCTCGCCCGCGACCTGCTCGCCGACGGGCACCGGCTGCACCACGTCGATTTCGGCGGCGGCCTCGGCATTCCCTACCGCGACGACAACGCCCCCCCGCCCGATCCGGCGGCGCTCGCCGCGATCCTGCGCCCGCACTTCAGGCCGCTGGGCCTGCGGCCGGTCTTCGAGATCGGGCGGATGATCGCGGGCAATGCCGGCATCCTCGTCACCCGCGTGATCTACGTGAAGCCGACCGACGAGAAGACCTTCGTCATCGTCGACGGGGCGATGAACGACCTGATCCGCCCGACGCTCTACGACGCCTTCCACGCCCTGCGCCCGGTGCGCGAGCCCGCCCCCGACACGCCCCGGCTGACGGCGGACGTGGTCGGCCCGGTCTGCGAGAGCGGCGACTACCTCGCGCTGGGCCGCGAGATGCCGGCGGTGGCCCCCGGCGACCTGATCGCGGTGATGAGCGCGGGCGCCTACGGCGCGGTCCAGGCCGGCACCTACAACAGCCGCCGCCTCGTGCCGGAGGTGCTGGTGGACGGCGACCGCTCCGCGGTCGTGCGTCCGCGCCCGAGCTACGACGACCTGATCCGCCTCGACCGCCTGCCCGACTGGCTCGCCTGACGGTGCCGGCGGAGCCGGACGGCCCGTCGCCGGTTGCGTCGGGACGCCGCCCGTCCGAGAAGACTGCTCATGAAGACCGCCGATTGCGACATCCTGATCCTGCCGGGCTATGCCGGCTCCGAGGAGGAGCACTGGCAGGCGCGCTGGGCGGCGCGGCTCAGGACCGCGCGGATCGTCGCGCAGGACGACTGGCACCGGCCCGACCCTGACGCGTGGCGCAGCCGCGTCGTGGAGGCCGTCGAGGCCGCGACCCGGCCGGTGATCCTCATCGCCCACAGCCTCGGCGTCGTCGCGGCGGTGGAGGCCGCGCCGCGCTTTCCCGAGGGCGTGGTGCGCGGCGCCCTGCTGGTCGCCTTCCCCGACATCGAGGCGGGCGCCGACCTGCCCGCGAGCGTGCGCGCCTTCGCGCCGGTGCCGCGCGATCCGCTGCCCTTTCCCTCGCTGCTGGTGGCGAGCCGCACCGACCCGCACTGCACCTACGAGCGGGCGGAGGACTACGCCTATGCCTGGGGCTCGGCGCTGGTGGATGCGGGCGAGGCCGGCCATATCAACGTCGCGAGCGGGCACGGGCCCTGGCCGGAGGGCCTGATGCGGCTGGCGGGCTTCCTCGCGCCCCTCTGAGCTGGCGGGACCGTCCGATCGGCGGGGCTGACAGAATAGTGTATTTTACATCAGGGACTTGGATCGGTTCCTATCGAATGTGAGGAAATGCAGTCTCAAAAAGATTCTTTGATGCAGGATAAATCGGGAACTTAATTTTCCTTAATTGCTTTCCTCGGGCAGACCGGTCGGCAAAACCGGCTGGACACATTCGGAGGGACGCAAACGTGACGCTCACGAAGACCATCGCCACCGCCACCGCTTTCGCCTTCATCGCCGGCTCCGCGCTCGCTGCGCCCTGCAACACGGGCAGCACCAACGCCAAGGCGCCGGGCGATTCCACCGCCGCGAACAGCAGCACCGGCAGCGGCGCCGATGCGGGTTCGAAGAACCTCGCGGGCGGCCAGCAGCCGGCCTCGCCGGGCACCGTGGGCGCGATGAACAACGTCGGCGCCGGCCAGGGCGTCGGCAACAAGCCGGGTTCGGACCAGACGTCCTCGGCCAAGAACACCGCCGGCGGCGACCAGCCGGCGGCCCCGGGCACGGTCGGCGCGATGAACGCCGCCGGCCACGACCAGAAGCTCGGCGACAAGAAGGGCGGCGACGACTGCTGATCGCCCGAACCTAAGCCGTCAGTAAAATGAGCTCCCGCACCGGCCGG